>DATCYL010000264.1:0-3713 GCA_036570305.1 Lachnospiraceae bacterium | reverse complement strand
AATCTGCTTGCCTGCATTGATTGCGGCGTTCATAGCGTCAATGATATAATATATCTGTTCATTATCCGGCTTGATTCGATTGACCACATAATTATTACGCTTCAGCTTTGCCACCTGCCACGAACTAGTCATAGTATGTATCTTCTCAATCAGAGTTTCGCTTTTCTTCTTTGTAATGAACTTCGATGACTCTACTGCATCTATCAGCAGTTTCAGTTCCGGCAATTCAAACTTACGACTGGCTACAAAGTATTTGCTCTGGGTAGAATGGATAGTAACAATATCCATTCCAAACTCCTGAAGTGCAGCAATGTCTTTTGTAACTGTCGTTCTATGTGCAGATATTCCATATTCATCATTCAATATATTGATTAACTGTGTTGTGGAAAGAGGATTTTCTTCATCGGTTCTTTCCAGTAAAATCTTTTGTAAATATAAAATCCTTGGCTTTGTTTCCATAATTTTTATATACCTATCGCTCCATCAATAGTATCTGTCTACTTTTTCTTTTTAGGCTTAGGTGCTGGTAATTCATCGTACATTACATTAAATAGTCCTGTTAAAAATTTCTTATTATCCACATCTTCCACAAGCAGCATTTCCTTTGCCCCATCATACGGCAATTCATAAGTAGCTGTCGGCATATATGAAATTGCTGATTTTATCGGTTTTACAAGTAATCTGTCATCATAAATTCCGCCGACAATTTTACCACGATAATAAATAATATATTCGCCCATCATCGCACGGTAAGTAATCTCGTCCAATTCTGCCAACTGCTCTAATACAAATTCCAAATATTCTTTACTTGATGCCATTAGTTGTCCTCTGATCTAATTTCATTTTACTCAATTTATGCTTTCTTTATCGGGTGTCTTATTACCGTTTTGCATTTCTCCGGTGCAACTTTTCTTGGGTCTGATAAATAAATTTCGTGATGGCGTCGCTCATCAGTAAAATCATTTACATAACCGTTTTCTTCAAGATATTTATCCATCATTGCCACGGTTGCAGGTCTTATAGCTCATCTTGAGAGTATATGCAACAGCATACAAAACACCAATAGCAGTTTTATATTCTCCGCCTTCTTCATTAGGATTTGCCATCTATAATTACCTCCGTGTTTTAATCTTCGTCTAAAATAACTTCGCATATATCTCCGATGTCACAATGAAACACCTGACATATCCTCATCAGTACTTCAAGAGATACTGGCTCATTCTTATTTATCTTCGTTGCAGCGTATGATGTAATTTCGGCTGCACGCATTAAATCCTGTCTTTTCATTTGATTGTCAATCATAAGTTTTTGAAGTTTGTTATAGCATATCTTCATCAGTAACACCTCTTCATCTTATAATTCTTCTTCGTTACAGTTAACCATTTAACATTATATATTAAATTTTCAGGAATTTCAAGATTTCGAACAGAAATGTAACCTTTCAGATACTAAGGTGTCACTTTTTACAAACACCTAATACGACTCTTTTAAAGAATAATAAAAAAGAGATGCCGAAGCACCTCAATTATACATTCTATTATTAACATTCAATGCTATCATTGCTATGACCTTTTCTATCGACGGCTCTTTTCCGTCCGGTGCAACTGCTTTCCAAAAAGCGATTGCTTCCGGTTCAGCACTTTTCATTGCTTCCCGAATGGCAAACTGCATTTCCTCTTTTACTGCTTTTTCGGTTGTTCCATTTTCTTTTGCTATTTGTCTGAAAATGTCGTTCACTTCTACTTCCTCCTATGTCTATTGGTGTGTGTCTATCACTGATAGTTGTTGTTATAGCATATTCTCTCTGTCGAAGTTCCAAAAAATTTGTCGATAGCAGAAATTTTTTCATTTTAAACATATTGCAAATTTCCAATTATCATTTTGAATATTCTTAAATGCTCATAAAGCCTTATTTCATAAGCTTTCGGGCATTTTCCCTTTAGAAAGATACTTCACGGTTCCTTGTATAACCTGTTATGAATTGATTGTCAAAAGTGGTAAAAGGGTAGTAGATTCATTTTTCTAAGCGACGAAACATCTTGTTTGCTGTTCCTTCTCCAAGCGTTTCATTTCCTCCATAGCCGAATTACAGGTCGCATGCGCATAATAGTTCAGTGTCATGGTTATGTTTGCATGTCCCATAATATATTGCAGGGCTTTTGGATTCATTCCAGCATTGGCACAGTTGGTACAGAATGTGTGTCTAAGCGTGTGCGGTGTGATATGTGGCAGCTTTTCCTCATGGTATTTGTTGTACTTTTTAATGAGATTTCTTAGTGTGCTGCTAAAATCACATGCCGTTTTTGGATGACCTTTCCTGTTAAGGAAAAGAAAATGGCTGTAACCGTCAATTTCAACACACTTTCTTTCACTTTGCTTTGCCAATACTCTTTTCAATGCCTGATAAGCAGCTTCAACCATCGGTACTTGTCGCTCACTGCTTTTGGTTTTAAGAGTTTCGATGTAATACCCAAGCTCCGTGCTTCTTAATAACTGATGGTCAACCAAAATAAGATGATTTTCAAAATCCAAATCCGAAACAGTCAGACCACAAAGTTCTGAAATACGCAGTCCGGTTTTTAACAATATCAGAATTTCATCATAATTCTTATGATAGACCGTATCAGACTTTACAAAATCAAGCAGTCTTGCTTCCTGTTCCGGTGTCAATACCGTTTTAGGAACAGTATCATCATCAATAACGGTATTAAGCTGAAAATCAAATGGATTCTTTCTTACATAATCATCCTGTATCGCAATGTAAAAGGAAGCTCGCAGTGACCACTTATAGTTATTGATGGTAGAATAGGCAAATCCGGTTTCACTCATTCTAATAGCCCATTCCTTAGCGTCAGATGGTTTAATGCTGTCTATGCTTCTTGCACCCAGCTTATCGTTCTTCAAAATCTCCATCAGATGTTTGCGTCCAGTTTTTGTGTTTGCTTTTACATTGGGACGCTGAGCATTCTGTTTGGCGTAAAGCTGGCAGAGTGTCATCTTCTTGCCGATCACATCAATCCCATCTTGAACATCTTTTTGTATTTCTGCAATCTTTTCACGCAGTGCGATACAATCCCGCTTGCCTGCCGGTACTCTGTCCGTCGATACCAGCTTCCATGAGTAGACAAACTGTGTTTCTCCGAATGAATCTACATACTTGTATAAGTATCTTCCGTCTTTTCTCTGGCTCTCTCCAGTCCTCAAAATCCGACCTTTACGGTCACGTCTTTTTTCTGACATGGTATCTGCTCCTTTCCTGTATGGAAAGAGCCTTGATACGACTTGATACAATTATACCACCTATTCAAGACCCTTACACCCTATATGACATCTAATGTATCTATCACTTTTTCAAATTGCTTTCGCTTGATCTGAATCCTGTTCCAGTTCATAAGCAGCCAGCCTGCATTCTTGTTTTCTTCTGCCAAACGACGCAGCTTATTTTCACCGATACGGAAATATTTAGCAGCTTCTTCAATCGTCAGCGTGTAGCATTCCCATATAGGAACATCAGCCTGATTCATGCAATCAGTCCTCCTTTCAAGTTTTTTGTTTTACAAGCAGTCAGACAGCCTTGGCATGGCTCACGGGAATCTCACCCCTGCATGGTTCTCATGCAGCCGTATTCATTGCCTGCGACGGCTCACACATTTCTCTGTGCTTCAACGCTCGGACTGTGACTGTACGGGAGTATCATTATGTCGATAGGAAAG
>DATCYL010000263.1:0-10956 GCA_036570305.1 Lachnospiraceae bacterium | reverse complement strand
AAAATCTCCTCTTTTTCTTTTTTTTCTTCTAAAAAACCACATACACGGTAAACCAAGTCATCTACTACATGAACTGAACCGCTATTGATATCCAGTATTATATTAAAACCGTTATTTTTATATCTATGTATCAGCATTATTTCTCCTAAATATCTTTGCTTTATTTCTTTTGTCTTATCCGGGTACATAAGCTTGAAATCTCTGTTTTTTCTCTCTTTACTCCTCTTAGACTCTATCTGCTAAAATCATTTCAAAGCTTAACAGTAAAAGGTTCCGCCAGCCTTTAGCGGAACCCTCCTCATCAAGCATATCTACAAACTATTTCCTAAAGAAAATAACCTGCCTTTACCTACGGATATTCATACTCATGAATTATTTTGTCTGCTCACAACTCTGATTTCCAACAGTACAAGATGTTTTACATGCTGACTGGCATGAAGTCTGGCACTCACCACATCCACCTTTTTTCACTGTATTTTGTAAGCTTCTGGTATTCAGTGTTTTAATGTGTTTCATAATTCATTCCTCCTTGCTTTTTAGCTTTCCACATTATATCATAGAACTTTTTATTTTTAAAGTCTTTTTGCCTTTAAACCTTTATTTTTCCCAGCCTTTTGTTCTCTTTGTATAGACCAAAACAGCTCCTCCAAAAATGGCAATCTGGCTTAATACAAAATAGAGAAGAATAGGGCTTTTATCCGCTGTTTTTACAGCCTTAGACCTCGTGTTTTTTTTCAACCCCTGACTATTTTTTGTTGTAGCTTGCTTAGCTTTTGACTGCTTTGTTACAGACGACTGATTTTTCTTTGAATTTGACTTGTCTGTTCTATTTGACTGATTTGCCACTTTTGCAGCATTACTAATATTAGCGGTCACTGAAGTATTTTTCTGATTCCCGTAGCTTCCTGATACAACATTTCCTCCGGCTAAGACCTTACTGCCTGCAATGTGAAAAGGACTAAAAGATGAGGTCATAAAGGAAATAGTGCTTTCTCCCACAAAAGGAGTAATATATTCAATTCCCCCATTTTCTAAATAGTGCACAATAACCAAACGATTATATAACTCCGCATTTGGTGCCGGAAGTGTCAGCTGTACTTTTTCTCCCTGCAAGTGATAAGTTTCATCCTTCATTAAATTATAAAGTCCTATTTCATAAGGAGCAATAATGGTATCTACATTCGGTTTTTCATAAGTTTTGCTTGTATCATCCAAAGTAACTTTTAGCTTTACATACCATGGAAGATTTCCTACAACAGAAATTCCCTGATTACTTCTATTGTAAATACCTGCCAACTCCTGTAATCTTTCCAAATATAACTTCGCCGGCTGACTTACTCTCTCTTGCTGAATCTTGGTCAAAGAAAGGAATGCTTTGCTGGCACTGACTACTCTGTTGACATCATCTTCCGACTGTATCTGATTTGGTAAAGCAGAAATCATTGATTCTATATGATTTACAATCGAGTCTGCTTGAAAACTTGCTACGATTTTTTCAGGAACTTCCACTTCTTTTTCTTTCAAGGGTAAGTCTTTCTTTGTATCCTTACTTTCTTTCTCCTGCTCAATTTCTGCTTTGTCAGCAAGCTCTTCTTTGGACTCTTTTAAGACTTCACTTTCTTCATCAATATTTTTTGTTTCCTCATCCTGTCCTTTTTCATCTTTTTTTTCTTCTATCTCAACTTTTTTCTCTTCTGCTGTTTTATCAGGCAAAACTTCCAACTCTTCTTTAGACTCTTTATCTTCCGATTTTATCTCGCTTTCTGCTTTTTTTCCTATATCGGAAGTAGTTTTTTCGTCCGTAATATTTTCACTGACCTCTTTTTTTTCTTCTACAGACTTTTTTTCAACCTCTTCTTGACTTTTTAAAGAATTCACGTAAACTTTTACACTTCTTTCTACCACCTGTCTGTCTTCTTTCCAGCCTTCTATTTGACTGTAATCATAATGAAGACTGTCATTTGGTGTAAAAATCACTTCAAAAATATTTTCATAAGCCTGGGGAACACTTGCTGCCTCTTTCCATGAAAAGATACCGTCTCCACTTACATTTTCTCCCGAGATTGCCAGATTTCCCAGGGCCATTGCCTCTTCCATGGTAAAACTTTCAGGAAGCTTAACTTCTTTAGCAGGCTCTTTAACCGCCTTCTCCTGCTTTGACTCATTAGAAAGAGGATTCTCCTGCCCAGGCTGCTTACCTTCATTTGTAATAGTTTCCGGCTCTGCAACCGCTTCTTTAGCAGGAATCTCTGCTTGAACAAGATTTGCTCCTTCTACAGGACTTGCTTCTTTTACCTCAATTTTCTTTTCTGCGACATTTCCTTTATAATCTTCCTTTTTTAAAGAGAATCCTTCCGTAGTTAAGGTTACACCGTCTTTTACCTCTACTAAAATCCCCTGAAACTCTTCACTTCTATGAATCTTTTGTTTCCATGTAGTATCTTTAGTGACAGTTAAAGTTCCACTGACGACTATGATAGCTTTTTGCTCTCTTGCCAATTCCGCTGCCTTTTCATAGCTTGCCAAAGCATTTTCATTGCTGCTTCCATCTTTGCTATCTTGCCCGCTGACTCCATTTACATACACTTTTGCTACCACCTCTTTTGCCGAAACAAAATTGACCGGAAGTAAATAGACAAGCACCAATAATGCCAATGTAAACCCTATTCCTTTTTTTATTCTTCTATTTTTAATATTCATAGTAATTCCCCTTTGACAATCTATCTGCATAATCAATTTAACTTATTTAGTATATCATAATTTAAACTTGCTTAACAGACTAAAATTTATTGTCTTTTTATTAAAAATCACAAGTATTTTTCATAATCTCCGATAAATGATACTTTTCGTTTTTTGCCCTCCCCATACTCTTTACTTTACCCTCTTTTACATTTTGCCTTTATCTTCCTCACGACGCTTTAATTTCAGAACATTTGTTCTTGCATTCTTTTTTTCGTTGTGTTATTCTGTTTTTAGAACATACATTCGATATAAGGAGTTTTTAATGAGTACACCAAATCTTTCTATCATGGAAAAATTAAATATACTGGCCGATGCAGCTAAATATGATGTTTCCTGCACTTCCAGCGGCAGTAGTAGGAAAGGACAAAAAGATCATTTGGGCGCTACTTGCCCCGCCGGTATTTGCCATAGTTTTTCTGCTGATGGACGTTGTATTTCTCTCCTAAAAGTCCTACTGACGAATATTTGTATCTACGATTGCAAGTATTGCCTAAACCGTTCTTCCAACAAAAGAGTAAGGACTTCTTTTACTCCCCGTGAACTTTGTGACCTGGTCATTGGCTTTTACCAAAGAAATTATATCGAAGGTCTGTTCTTAAGTTCCGGTGTTGTCAAATCCCCTGATAACACTATGGAACTCATTTACCAAACCGTTCGACTATTGAGGGAAGATTATCATTTTCACGGCTATATTCATGTAAAAGCAATCCCCAATGCTTCATGGGAACTGATAGAAAAAGTAGGCTATCTTTGCGACCGTATGAGTATTAATATGGAAGTTCCCGATAATGAAAGCCTTAAACAGCTGGCTCCCCACAAATCCTTTGGCGGTATTTTAGGTCCTATGCAGGGTATTCAAAAACAAATTTCCACCCACAGACAGACACTGGGACTTGATGCAAAAATGGAACGAAGCCGTAGCAATCGCTACCTTACTCATTCTATCTTTCAAGAAAAACCAAGACTTTCATCAAGTGTAAATAATACTGCTCTAATTGAAGAAATAAAATCCATAAGAAGCCTACCCTCTTTGTCTTTACCTGATCCTTCAAAGGATTTTGTTCCAGCCGGTCAAAGCACGCAAATGATTATCGGTTCCGGCAATGAAAGTGATTTTGATATTCTGTCTACCACGGAAAATCTCTACCGTTTCTTTGACTTAAAACGTGTCTTTTTCTCTGCCTATGTTCCTATAAATGAGGATTCTTTATTGCCCGGGCTTGATACCCCCGTCCCCCTTCTGCGGGAACACAGGCTTTATCAGGCAGACTGGCTACTTCGCTTTTATGGTTTTCAAGCACAGGATTTGCTTAGTTTATCACGCCCCCACTTTAATCTCTACATAGATCCTAAATGTGACTGGGCACTTCGCCATTTGGAACTTTTTCCTGTAGAAGTTAACTCAGCAGACTATGCCACTTTACTAAAAGTTCCCGGTATAGGCGTCAAATCTGCCCAAAGAATTATCCATAGTCGACGCTTATCCAGTCTATCTTTTGAAGATCTTAAAAAAATGGGGATTGTAATGAAAAGAGCCCAGTATTTTATTACCTGTAAAGGAAAATCTTTTCATTCTCTTTCTTTAAATGAGGATTTTATCACGCGACAACTGATACAAGAGCATTATAAAGATAAATGGAAAATAGAACATCCCACAAGCTACCGACAACTTAGTCTTTTTGACACGACAAATCCCCTGGCAGGAGGTATCGAAATTCTATGACAATTTTTACCTGTGAAAATACTTTTGAATCTATGCTAACCTGTATCTATGAGGCATGGAATAGTAAATTGGGACACAAAAATATATATCTGCAAGCAGAACCTATCGGTAATTATGAATTATTTGCCAGCTATCGTCATGTCCCCTCTGACAGCCAAAAAGCCGGCAAGGTAAGCAAGGCGATTTGTCAAAAGATTTCCCTTTATGCCTATGAAATTATTTATCACTGTGCAATGTCCGACCAAGCAGATAAACTGGACTTGATTTATCGTTTTTTACTTTTAGGCTTTACCTACAAAAAAGACATCCTTTCAATGGAGCAAAATCCTCACATCAAAGCATGTCTTGCTCTTCATCAAAAGGTTGTCAATGAAAGTCATAAATTTATAGAATTTATTAGATTTTTTGAACTTACCAACCAGGTTCTGTTTGCTAAAATCTCACCCAAAAGTCAAATTTTATCTTTAATAGCTCCCCATTTTCACAATCGTATGCCCTCTCTTACATGGATAATATACGATGAAAGCTACCATTGTCTCTTAATACAAGAAAAAGATAAAAATTATTATTTTCGACAAGTATCTGAAAAAGAAGAAGAAAAAATCCAAACCTTACATGCAAGGCAAGATAATTTTCAAGAGCTTTGGAAAGAATTTTTTCATACAATCGCTATCAAAGAACGTATAAATTCTAAAAGACAGCAAAACTTCCTACCCCTTTGGCTCAGAAAAAATATGACAGAATTTCTCCCTTAATTTTTTCCTTCTCCCTTCCAAAAATCCTGTACATATTTTTCTACAGAATTACTATTACAAGACCTGCGATTTTTCCAGTCCTCCGGAAACAGATAATCATAGTCTTTTCGCAAAAATCGCTCGTCAAGTAAAACAACCAGACCTCTATCCTCTTCCTGTCGTATTACCCTGCCTGCACTTTGCAAGACTTTATTCATCCCGGGATAGCGGTATGCATAATCAAATCCCTGGCCTGTTTTTTTATCATAATAATCTCGCAAAAGTTCTCTCTCCCTGGAAATCTGAGGCAAACCTGTTCCGCAAACAATACTTCCAATCAGCTTATCCCCTACCAAATCAATGCCTTCTCCAAAAACACCTCCCATAATACAAAAACCTAAATAATTCCCATCTTCTTCTTCAAATTTTCCTAAAAATGCTTTTCTTTCTTCTTCACTCATACCATTTCTTTGAAAAACTATCTCTTTCCTGTCAAAATTGTAATTTTCTCTATAAACTTCTTCCACCTCTTTTAGCAAATCATAAGAAGTAAAAAAAACCAGATAATTACCCCTTTTTTGCCAAACTATCTTCTGGATGTAATGAGCTATTTTATTGTATTCTTCCTCTCCTCTTCTTTTATATAGTGTCGTAACATCTCCCCCTATAAGAATTAATCGTTTTTTCTCATCAAAAGGAGACGTAAGTTTTAAATTATAAGGATTGCTCTCCTCTGTCAAAAGGGATTGATAGTAAAAAAGCGGCCAGAAAGTAGCCGAAAACAAAATAACCGACTTTGCCTTATCAAAACAATTTTGCATATTTCTTGCCGGATTTAAACAATAAAGCTTTATTCTGGTATCCCCGCCATTCTCTTCTCTGTAAACAAGATAGTTTTCATCCAAAAAATCTCCGATTTTGACAAATCTGCGCAAATCAAAATAAAAATCCAGTATCCACTCCTTTTCCTCTGCTCCCTTTACTTCCTCCATCCATTCTTCTATTTTCCCCAAAAGATTAAGTGCGGAAAGAATCAAGGCATCAGGAACTTTTATAACCTGAAAATCACCCTCTTTGTCCTTTAAATTATCAAATACCTTTTCCAGCTTTCCTAAGCTTCTCATCAGACTCCTATGGTTTCCCGGAAAATTTTTTAATTTCTTTCTCACCTTTTCAATCCATGACTTTTGTAAATTTGCACTATACATATCCCTTGCTCTGTCTACCAGATTATGGGCTTCATCCACCAGAAATATATACTTATCTTTCTTCCCTTCTCCAAAAAATCTTTTCAAATAGACATTAGGGTCAAAAGCATAATTGTAATCACAAATAATGATGTCTACCCAAAGAGATAAATCCAAAGATAATTCAAATGGACAAACCATATGTAACTTCGCATAATCTTTTATAACTTCCAGCTCAAAACTATCCCTCATCTTTAAAAAATCAAATACAGCATCATTAATTCTATCAAAATGTCCTTTTGCATAAGGACAGCTGTCAGGATTACAAACCATTTCATCATTACAGCAAATTTTTTCTTTGGCTGTCAAAAAAAGTGACTTTATGCTAAGTCCCTGCTTCCTTAAAATTGCTAAACTATTATTCGCTACCGTAGCTGTAGATGTTTTTGCTGTCAAATAAAAAATTTTATCTATTTTTTCTTTTTCCATAGCTTGAATTGAAGGGTATAAAACAGACATGGTTTTTCCTATTCCTGTCGGTGCCTGTGCCAATAAAATTTTCTCTTTTTCTATACTTCTATAAACGCCTGCTACAAGATCCCTTTGTCCTTTTCTATAGGAAAAAGGAAATGTCAATTTTTGTATAGAGCTATTTCTTTGCCCCACCCAGTCCATCTCCAACAAAATCCAACGCTTGTAAAGTTCTATAAGTTCCCAAAACCATTTATCTAAATCCTTTTGTGTATATTCCGACCAAAAATAACGAATATTTTCTTCTGCTAAATTCCCATAAGTCATCCTGACCCCTATTTTATCTATCTCATTTTGTTTTGCCCAAAAGTAAGCATAACATTTTGCCTGTGCCAAATGAACCGGGTTTACTTCCTCTATGGCATCCACCTTCCGATAGGTTCCCTTAATCTCGTCTATATAAGGAATATCTTTGGTAAATATTCCATCTGCACGCCCTTCTATCTGTAAAATAAAGCGGTCAAATTCTACAGATAAAGATAGGGCTACTTCAGCCTTATAATCCCCCTTCATCTGTCTTTGGAGTTTACTATGAAGTTTACTTCCCTTTAACATAGCCTTGGTCTGTGCTTCCGGATTTCTTCTATTGTCCAAATCCCCACTTCTAAGTACAAACTCTACTAAATTTCTCACAGAAATCCGAATTTGCTTTTTCTTCATAACTCTCCCCTTCCACTTTTTTTCTATTATAATCTTACAACTCTTTTTTGTCTTTTATTTCTTTCCAAAAAAAATCCCCCTTAAGCAAAGACTTTCGCCTTCTTACCTAAGAGAGATTCTTTTCACTTTATTTTTTTATTGTACAGATAACTTTGCAAGGAGCAAATCCAACTCGCTATCTTCTCCGCCACATTCTACCTCTACACATTTTGACAAGTCCATACTAAGTAGCCCTAAAATTGATTTTCCATCGATTATAAATTTATTATAAAGGATTTCTACATCAAAGGGGCACCTGTTACTTCTGCGTACAAATTCTTCTACATTTTTAATACAATCCAGTTTAATTTTGTACTTCTTCATATCGCCTCTCCTTATCATCTATCCTAAGCTCGCAAGGCAATATTATGGCACTTACATTCCTTCTTGTCAAATCTATTTCTTGTTTTTCTTCTCCTTTTTCGGAAAATCCACTGTGTCATTTAATGCCTCTTCATGCTGTACTATCGGCAATATAGAGTCTTTGCCTTCCGGCAAAATCAATGCCAAAATAATTCCGACAATAGCAGATAGGGCAAGTCCTGACAAAGTAATATTACCATACAGAGGAATGCTATCACATCCAATCCCCAGTACCACAATAATAGAAGCAATCATAAGATTTCTGCTGTTTCCAAAATTAATACGATTATTAATAAGAATACGAACACCGATAGAGGCAATCATACCATACAATACAATCCCTATTCCTCCAGTTACAGGATTTGGAATAGAGGAAATAAATCCACCAATTTTTCCAAAAATACCTATAATCATGGCAAACACCGCTGCAATACGAATAATAGAAGGGTCATAATTTTTTGTAACTGCCAAAACCCCTGTATTTTCCCCATATGTCGTATTTGCAGGTCCACCTATCAGTCCTGCAAAAGCAGTTGCTATACCATCGCCTGCAAGTGTTCTGTGAATACCCGGGTCTACCATGAAATTTTTGCCTACTACAGCACTATTAGTTGTAATATCTCCTACATGCTCAATTAAAGTTACCAAAGCAATCGGAGCAATTGCTAAGAGAGCATCCGCTTTAAAGGTGGGGACACAAAGAATCTGTGCCATGACATTTTTGTCCATAAAGGAAAAGAAGTACGCTTTTCCCACTGCATCCACATTCATAAAACCAAAAGGGATACTTACCAGACACCCTACAATAATAGCAAATAAAATAGGCATCAAATTATAAATACCTCTGGCAAATACAGAAACTACAACGACAGTAGCCAATACACAAATGGCTACAACTAAAGCCGGTACTGAAAATGACTTTATATTATCTTTTGTCACATAAAAAGCGTTGTTAATTGCTGAACCGCTAAGTCTTAATCCGATAACCATAATAACAGGTCCTGTTACAATAGGCGGTAAAAGTTTATTCACTTTTTCATAGCCTACCAAACGAATTAAAGCCGCAAATAATACATAAATCAAACCGGCAACTATTAAGGCTCCTTTTACCGATGCCAATTTTTCTAAAAAGTCAGCATCTCCCATACGAGAATTTCCTATGATTGCCATAATTCCACCCATAAATGCGAAACTGGAACCCAAGAATACCGGCACCTTTTTCTTAGTAATTGCATGAAACAGTAATGTCCCTGCGCCGGCTGCAAATAAGGTAATTGATGTATTTAGTCCGGTTAAAGCAGGTACTAATACAGTTGCGCCGAACATTGCCAGCACATGTTGCATTCCCAAAATTAATTTTTGTCTTGTTGTTTTCTCCACAACGCTCCTCCATTCTTCTTTTTCATTTGACGGTCGTCCTCTTCGAATACTAAGACAGAAGTCCCTATTTGCTTTTAGCCGCAAAAAAACCAATATCCTGCAAAATCCATCCTATAAGTATCCATGAAAGATTCTACTTTTGAGATTTATCAACGCAACATATCGGTGTATAGTGATTCTATTTAGTTTCTATCGGATCTAGCACCCATCACTTTCCAATTTGTAATTATAATCTCTCCTTCTAAAAATTTCAATCATATTTATATTCATTCTTGTCTTTTAAAAATCTATATCGTATTATATAGTAACTATTAAAATTTAGCGGGAGGCTGTCATGGAGGCATTAAAAGAACGTATTTTAAAAGATGGAACTATAAAACCGGGAAATGTATTGAAAGTAGATAGTTTTTTAAATCACCAGATGGATATTTCCTTTATCAACGAAATCGGCAAAGAATTCAAGAGACGGTTTGAGGACTGTAACATTACTAAAATTCTTACGATTGAAGCATCCGGAATCGGAATTGCCTGTCTAACTGCGCAGCATTTCAACGTCGATGTTGTCTTTGCCAAAAAAACACAAAGTATCAATTTAGATGGAGAAACCTACTCTACCAAAATTGAGTCCTTTACTCATAAAAAAGTTTATGATGTAATCTTAGCAAAACGTTTCCTATCTCCTGATGACAGGGTTCTTATCATCGACGATTTTTTGGCAAATGGTTGTGCTTTATTAGGACTTATTGATATCGTCAAAAAATCCGGTGCCACCCTATGTGGTGCGGGCATCGTAATTGAAAAGGGATTTCAAGAGGGTGGACAGACCGTACGCAATATGGGAATACGCTTGGAATCTCTTGCCATTGTAGACAGTATGACTGACACCGGACTCACTTTTCGTTAAATTTCTTTGCTCCCCTCTTCTGGTATGCTTATTTTATCAAAAACTGGATATTTTGTTCAGTCCAGTTTTCCTGTATAGTAAGCCTATCAAACAGAGAGGAGATTTTTTATGAAAAAAAACTTTAAATTCCAGGTAATTGCCGCCCTATTTGCTGCTCTTACCTGCGTTGCCACTATGTCTATCCGCATTCCTACTCCCGCAACAGGAGGCTATGTCCATCCCGGAGATGCTCTGGTTATTTTATGTGGAGTCTATTTAGGTCCGCTTTTCGGTTTCTTAGCTGCCGGAATCGGTTCTGCTTTTGCTGATTTATTAGGAGGCTATTTTGTCTATATCCCTATTACCTTTATGATTAAAGGACTGGTTGCCTTATTTACAGCTTTTGCCTATCGTGCAATCGCCACCGCCAAGTGGTCTCGTCAAATGACCGGTGTTATTGTAGGCGGCATCATTGACACTATTTTGGTTGGCGGCGGCTATCTTTTATGTGAGGGAATGCTTTATGGTTTCTCAGGTGCCCTTGCAAGCCTGCTTCCCAATATTGTTCAAGGACTTAGCGGTCTTGTAATTTCTCTGCTTTTATTTATTGCCCTATCCAAAGTACCTGAATTTAAAAATCTTGCTTCAAAAAAATAATTTTTGTATCTAAAAAGACCACCTCTTCCCTGATAGAAGCATTCGCTAATTAGCAAA
>DATCYL010000262.1:0-7934 GCA_036570305.1 Lachnospiraceae bacterium | reverse complement strand
CAATACAAATCCTTTCTCTTTGTATCCGACTGCCAGAACCGACTCTGAACCTTCTTGGGACAAGGTAGTTTCTTTTGACGGTCATTTAGAAGATGACTTAAGTAATGGAAAAGAAAAACAAATGGCAGGTGCCTGGCTTTTATGTAATGGACAGCTTCGTTATCAGTATATTGACGGCTCTTATCTTTATAATACCTGGGCAACTATTGACAAAAAAAACTATCATTTTGATGAAAATGGTAATCGGCAGGCAGGTTGGATTCAGTCAGAAAATGCGTGGTATTACCTAAATGAGGACGGTATTATGCAAACCGGATGGATTAGCCTGGAAGATGGCGTCTACTATTGTGACGGCAAGGGGGTTCGTGTTAGTGGATGGTTGGAAGATAATGGAAATAAATATTATCTGGATGAAAACGGACTAAGACAAAACGGTTGGGTGACTGTCAATGATACCCAATACTTTTTTAATCCTGACGGTATTTTAACCACCGGATGGGTCACTGATGAAAATGGTACATATTATCTAAATTCAGACAGTAAAAAAACAAGCGGATGGCTGGAACTAGACAATAAAAAATATTATTTTTCAGGAGATGGACGTCTACAGACCGGATGGCAAGTTATAGGGAAACAGGCTTACTTTTTTAACACTGCAAATGGAGAGCTTACCTCTCTTACCAATAGTGCCAATGGCAAAAAAATCGCCTTGACTTTTGATGATGGTCCCGGACCTTATACCGACCGCCTACTTTCTATTTTAAGTTCCAATAATGCAAAAGCTACCTTTTTTGTTCTGGGAGAAAATATTAGTGCTTATCCGGAAGTTATTAGAAAGATGGAGGCAAACGGTAACTTAATAGGAAATCATTCTTATAATCATGCTCGCCTAACCGGTCTTGATGCCGCAGGTATATCAGCTCAGATTAATGATACTAATGCTGCATTAACCGCCGTCTTAGGGCATGCTACCGGTATTCTTCGCCCACCTTATGGAAGTTACAATGATTTCGTTTTGCAAAATTCAGGTATGGCTTCTATTCTTTGGAGCATCGATACTTTGGACTGGAAAACAAAAAATGCGGCTGCTTCCGTTCTTACAGTTCTAAATTCTGTTCAAAATGGAGATATTATTCTGTTTCATGATATCCATAGCCCCAGTGTGGATGCCATTGAAATTTTACTTCCCACTCTAAAAGATATGGGATATGAGATGGTAACTGTTGCTGATTTGGCAACTTCTAAGGGTATCTCTTTAGAAGTCGGAAAAAGCTATAGCGCTTTCCATTAAAACAAATAAACAAGTAAAAAAGCAATCTATCAGATGCGCTTTGCAAAAAGAAAAAAGAACAATCACTTCTACTTAAGTGATTGTTCTTTTTTGTAAATAAATTTCCGAATTTTAAGCTTAAAATCTTTATTGTTTTTGATATAGCCTAAGCATTATTCCTGTAAAAGGTCTCCGTCTTCAAAAACAATTTCCGGTGAATATGCCAAACTTGCTGTTTGGGTATAAACTTGATTCCCGCCTTGCTCCGCTGTGTTTCCCTTAAATGTTCCTGAAAAAATAGCTATCTGACCAAAAGTCTTATTCTCCGCATTACTCTTGGCGCCGTTAACAGCGATAGCACCACCTTTTTTCTGACTTTTATTATTTATAAATTCCGCTCCGAAAACAGAAATTCTAGGTTCCAAACATATATAATTTCCATCTTCTCTCTCCTGATAGCTACACTCTCCGTAGACTGCTCCTCCACCATACTCCTGCCTATCATTATTTTGGAGAATAGTTCCCTTATATAGATTTAGAGTTGCCCGTCCATAAACTGCCAAAAGAGCACCTTTCGACTTCCCAAACTTTTCACCGGCACCATCAATTACCAATTTATCTTTCCCGCTTTTATCTCCAAAATTCAAAATCGGCATATTTGAAGCATCATCTCCTGTAAGGGCAAATAAATCTTCATCGCAATCTCTAGTGATGGTATGTCCCCTTCCCAAAATAGTATAAGTTCCATTGGCAATGACGATAGGATAAGCAACAGTAATATCTTTTTTTAAACTTATCACGCCATCTCTTGCACTGGCATAATCAAGACCTCCCAAAGCTTCAACAAACTCTGCTTGGCTAGTGATACCTCTCCTATAGAAAGTAGCCAAACGAGTTTCTATGTTTTCTCTCTCTGTAACAATGACCCTGTTTTGTGATTTTGCATCAGCAAGAGGAATATTATCTTTATTCTCCTTAAAATCCTTTGGGATTTCACTATCCCATATATAGGCACAAACTAAACGATTTTTATACTTATCATTTTGAAAAAAATCTTCCAGTAAATGTAAGACATGTACGCCTCCCTGACCATCTCCCGCTAAAATCAGAGGCTCTTTGGAAGAATCTGTGGCAAGATAGTAGGAAAACGCTTTTTTTACATCTTTATAGGCTTTTTTCACCGCCCCCTGACTTTTATTTTCCATGTCTAAAGCCGATGCCTGACGATAGTAGGGGATCCAAAAATTTGCATATTCTTCAAATGGAGACAATTGATTTTCCAAGGACTTTTTGTAGTTTTCTTTTTCCTCTTCTGAAAAAGCTGCATTACCGGATTCTACTGTCGTAGAAGTATCACCCACATAAAAAACATTAACCTGCTTCTCTTTTCCTGTTTGTCTCTGCAACCACTTTTCTTCTCTCTTATAAGGTTGCGAAAAAAGAGTCCACAACAAAACGAAAATCAAAATTAGCCCAAGAGAAATTCCAACCGTAATCGCTAATTTCTTTATATCCAGTGTCTTCATAAATAAGTTACCTTTACTTACATACTAATTTAAACTTTCAATTTTTTTGACAAGAGGTATAAAAGCATCACAAATATAATCTTCAATAGCCCCTGCATCAGACAGTGCCGCAAAATCCGGATTTATCGGCAATTTTACCACAGTATCCACCCCATGTTCTTTGGCTGCCTGATCTATATGGCTGTCTCCAAAAATCGAATGTCTCTTATTACAATCCGGACATTCAAAATAACTCATGTTTTCTACCATACCAATGATGGGAATATTCATTTTATCTGCCATTTTTGCAGCCTTTTCCACTACCATAGAAACTAATTCCTGGGGAGAAGCCACAATAATAATTCCATCCAAAGGTAAAGACTGAAAAACAGTCAAAGGAACATCGCCTGTCCCCGGTGGCATATCCACAAACATACAATCTACATTTTCCCAGATAACATCTGTCCAAAATTGTTTCACTACCCCTGCAATCACAGGCCCTCTCCAGATTACCGGATCATCCGGATTGTCAAGAAGCAGATTTACTGACATAATCTCCAAACCTGTTTTACTGATGGATGGCAAAATACCTGACTCCGTTCCCATAGCCTTTTCATGAATACCAAACATCTTTGGAATCGAAGGTCCGGTGATATCTGCATCTAAAATCGCACTCTGGTATCCTTCTCTTTGCATAGCAACCGCCATCATACCGGTCACTAAAGACTTACCTACACCACCTTTACCACTGACAATTCCAATAACCTTTTTAATAGAACTTGCCTCATTGGGAGCAATCTGAAAGCTGGTATTTCTTTCCTTTCTGTCTCCACAATTAGATGCACAACTTGAACAATTACTATTACAATTCTCACTCATTTTACTAAACACCTTTCTTTTTTCCTATGTAGATGATACCTATTGTCTCTGGTCCTGTGTGAGCGCCGATACTGGGGCCTACAGGACATATCAGCACATGTTCATAGCCGAACCTGGCTTTCATCATAGTCCTAAGATGCTCCGCATCTTCCTCACAGTCTCCGTGAACAATCCCCACCATCAACTGACTGTCTTTTTTTCCCCCCATAGTCTCTTCCATATAATCCAACATGGAAACCAATGCTTTTTTTCTCCCCCTTACCTTACCGATTGCCTCTAGCTTCCCATCCTTATCGATTGCAATCATAGGCTTTATATTCATAAGAGAACCCAATACTTGTAAAGACTTGGAAATCCTTCCTCCCTGATATAAATATTTTAAATTTTCCACAGAAAAAACGGCATAAACACTATCTCTCATGGCCTCTAAAACTTCCACAATTTCCTTAATAGATTTTCCCTCTTGCTGAAGCTCTACCGCACGCATAAGGAATAACCCTTCCCCCAAGGAGGCATTCTTACTATCAAAAACTTGAATTGTGGCATTAGGATATTCCTGCAACAAAATTTGTGCCTCGGTAGAAACATTTTGAAATCCGCTGCTAAGTTCTGAGGAAAAACTAATATGCAAGATATCTTTCCCCTTTTTTAATATTTTTTGAAATGTATCTTGTATCATCATTGGATTGCTTGCTGCAGTTTTTACCCTTTTTTCTCTTCGCATCTCATTATAAAATTCATGGACACTCAGTTGCTTTTCTCCTCCATATTCCTCATCTTCCACATAATAATAATGCGGAATCACTTCAATATGATTTATCTCTAAAAATTTAGCAGGCAAATCTGTATTTGACTCTGTAGTTATCACAAACTCCCTCATATGTGATAAAACCTCCCCTTATTCTTTTTTTTCTAAATATTTTTTATAGACATACCCCGTCTCCCCTTCAAAACGGATTTTGTACCAATTCCCCTCTTTAGATAAAACTGTAACCACTTCCCCCTCTTCTAATGTTCCAATCACATTGGAATCTGATGACTGCGCTTGATCCCTGACATTAACCGAATGTATGCAAATATATTTTTTCCCTTTACCTTGACTGGCATCTTCCTCCATAACAAACCCTTTATAGCCTTTTTTATTGATGGAAACGCTTTTTACGGCTTCTTTGATTTCAGACTTTATTAAATCATCCTCCACATAAGATTTTCCTACTACTTCGTAAATTTCCCCTTCTGTTTTTACTCCGTATAAAACTTCATACCGAGTCTGATTATCCGATAAAATTTTCACTTCACAATAGTAAGTCATTGAATAATCGTACTCATTGGCTTCCCAGTCCAGTATTTCAAAGGAAAACCTTTCATTTTCTGATTTTACCACCGTGTTTTCCAAATTTTCTATATATTCTTGCATTTGGTACTTGGTCTTTGGCACTTCTTTTGTCTCCGCGAAAGTGTCTTTTATATGTTCTATGGTAATCATTCCTTGATTAGTTGCGACAAAAATTCTCTTTTTATCTGTATCAGCAGAATTCACCCAATTTTCATTTGGCAAATAAATACGGATACTGTCATCACTGGATATATACAGATTATCTGCGGTATCCGTCTTATCTGTCGCTTCTTTTTCTATAGGTTGCTTTTTATTTAAAATAATAGAATCCAAACTGCATCCCGACAACAGGGTCATTGTCAAAATACCTAAACAGATTTTCACAAAATAATTTTTCATAGCCATTCCTTTCCACTTTCTTGCATTATCATATCATTTTTCCTGATTAGATACAATGCTTAAGGTAATGAAAAACAGAGAGGTTTCATCCTCTCTGCCTAAATTTATTTTATAATGTCTGCATATTTTTCAAACCATCTTTGCATCATAACACTGATAGTCCCTCTTGTAGTATGTCCGGTAGGATCTAAATATTTCCCGCCGTTTTTGTCCACTCCTTTGATAAGACCATCGGATAGAACTGCCTTAAACATAACGGAGAAAGCGTAATCGCCTACTTTATCTGCATCTGCATAAGTAGATTTCCATAAATTCATCTGCTCCTTATAATTCGGATTTTTTGTAGGATCGCTTACTTCCATTCCCCATACTTTCATATAACGATCCAAAGCTACTATACAGTCCTGTCTGGTAATTAAATCACCCACACCAAAATTTCCGTTTGAATAACCTTTCATAATCCCCATCTTTTTTGCCCAAGCTATCGCTTTTCCGTAGTAAGTTCCATCCTCTTTTTCTGTGACAGTCTTTCCCTTACTCATATAATGTCTCATCAATGCCAAAGCAAAGTCCTGACGTTGCAGGTAAGCTCCCGGGTTAAAGTGATTGGCATTAACACCTGTCATATAACCGGATTCTTTAGCATACATTACAGCATCATAATACCAATCAGATTCATTGACATCCATATAAGGATTATCATAGATTGAATGTTTTTCGTGTTTTTCATCACTCTCATTTGTTTTTGGATTTAAATCATCTTTTGTAGTATCAGGACTTTCCTGCTCTTCAGACTCTCTTTCATAGTCCGTCTGAGGGGTTTTTTCTTCTATTTCATCTTTAGGTAATGTCTCATTTTGAGGTAATGATTCGTTTTGCGGTGATGGCTCCTCCTTTGGTATCATTTCTTCTTCAGGTAAATGCATATCCATATTTTCCTTTTCCTCAAAAGGATTCTCCTGAAAATACTTCTCCCAAGCAGATTGACCTCTATCTAAGGTATAAAAATGTCTAAGTGAACCTCCACTGCCCTTTTCCGTATAGCCCGTAAATCTCACTAACCCGCTCTCATCTGATACCTTATATCGTTTCATTCCTATGCGTCTTTTTTCTAAACTATCCAATCCTGCGATACGATCATCAGAGTCTGTTACATAAACAGCAATTAACTTACCGTCTTTATCAAAATCTGCTCCCCAAAGGGAAATAATATGACCGGCACCTTTATATCTATCTGCTGCATAGGATACTCCCATCGCTCTTTTATTTTCTAAGGCTTCTTTTACCTTGGAAGAAAGTTCATCCAAACCGGTTATTACCATAGCGTCTGTCAGGACTTCTCCATGGAATACTTTATTAAAGAAATTAATAGAAGACGGATGGTTTAACTCTGTATTTCTTGCTTTTTCTGCCGACATCTCATTGCCATATCCATTGATATACATATTTAATAAACCATCTGTCATAAGAGCCTGATTTTCAAAAGAGTCTTTAATCAAATCAAAAAATTTACTTTGATCCACGTAAGGATCTTTACCACTTTGTTTTTCTTCTGCATAAAGTTCTTTTATTTTAGAAATTCTGGTTACCTCTTTATTATTTAAAATAATAACACCATTCTTATCATTCTGTTTCAAATACTTTTCTACATTTTCTTTGTTCTGATCTAACCACCAATGGAACATATTTACAGCTACGACTCCGCTGCAAAGAAGACTATCCTCTCCGTCCATTTTCTTGTTAACATCATAATAGCCACTTCCTTTACCGTGCTCCGCAGCAAAGTAATCTTCTTTGTCATTTTTTATATTTTCAAATTCATCTTCGTTAATACTCACCCCATCTAACATTATAGTTTCGTGGACATTCTCGGCAACTTTTCTTTCTTTTAGAGTAACCTTTACTTTTGAAGATTCCATAGCCAAAATCTCTTCTTCTGAATCTTTAGCTGTATCACTTACCTCTACATCTGTCTCTTCCACATTTTTTTCATTTTCCAATGCAACACTTTCCTCAAAAAGTGGGCTTTCTTCTGTATAATTTTCAATTTCCGATAGCTCACTTGCGTAAGTCGCTAGAGGAGATAGGATAGTTGTAAATCCGAGCACACAGGAAACAAGTCCTATAGATAACTTTCTAAGCCCATATTTAGGTTGGTTGTTTTTGTTAATGATTTTTTTCATTTTTTATTTCCCTCAACTTTATTTTTGTAGATTATAATTTTTTCCAGAAAAGAAAAAAGCTCTTTATTTTATAATTTCCTTCTCCATAAAAGTTCTTTATTCATTATATTGCCTTCTTTTTATATTACAAGCACTATTGACAAACCTTAAATATTTTTAAAAATTCCATTCTTTTTCCTTAATAATATCCACTATATTTTATCATTTCCCAAGCAAAAATAAGACCGAAGTCCTTATATAATGCGGGGTTGGCATATGTAGAATGCCAGTAATCTCCTAAAGTCAAAATCTATATTTACTTAAATCTGACATCAAAAAACCACCGCCTATAAAGCGATGGTATCACTTATTTTTTATGTAAA
>DATCYL010000261.1:0-2921 GCA_036570305.1 Lachnospiraceae bacterium | reverse complement strand
TTACTTCTTACCAATCCGTATAGGATTCCCTTTCCTTAATCTTTATGTAGACATCATATCTATGACAAAAATAGGTGTCAATCGTTCTAAATGGATTGTAGAAATATCCAATCTTTTTAAAAGTATTTTACATTTTTCCCAAAGAGAAGATTGATTATAATAAAGAAAATACAAAAAAGGAGTTAGATAGGGGATGGAAAAAAGAACTCTGTACAAAGAAGGTTTTTTTAAAAAAGGAAATCTTCATACACACTCTACCCGATCAGACGGAAGTAACAGTCCAAAAGAAATTGCTAAAGTCTATAAAGAGTCCGGATATGATTTTCTTGCTATTACCGACCACTGGGTATATGGAGTCCATGAGGATTTAAACAGCGAAGAGTTTTTGCTTTTTCCGGGCACTGAATTAGATATTGAAACGCCGGAAAGAAAAGATCATCATATTGTTGCTATAGGATTGCCGGATACAAACAAAATTCCGGATGCTTATACCTTTGAAAAAGAACGGTTTACAAACCAATTATCAACACCGGAACGTATTATAGAGTATTTTGGACAAAAAGGAAATGCCACTATTTATGCCCATCCCTATTGGTCTAAGGTGGATTCAAGCGACATTAAGTATTTACAGGGGATTCTTGGCATAGAAATTTATAATCACGGTTCTGAATTTGAAAGTAACAATGGGAATTCAGAGACTTACTATGACCATTTTCTATTTGTGAGAAACAAAACCTTCTGTTTTGCAACAGACGATGCTCATGATTTGCTTCCTCACAGTTTAGGTGGCTTTATTGTAGTAAAAACAAAAGAATTTAGTCACCGAGGAATTTTGCAGGCTATAAAGGATGGTAGTTTTTATGCTTCTTCCGGTCCTTTAATTAAAGATTTTTACGTGGAAGATATTCTGGAAGATGACTTAAGAAAAAAGGGCTATCAAAAACGTGCCAAAGTCTTTTGCGCTCCCTGTAAAGATATTTACCTGAAAACTCCGCACACAAATAATCATATTTACAGTGATGGTAATAAGCTTACTATGGGAGAGTTTTTGCTAAGGGGAGACGAAGAGTATGTTCGCATTGTCTTAAAGGATGAAAAAGGACAAAAAGCATGGTCTCAGCCTATTTGGCTGTGGTTGGTGTAAATTTGACTCAAGAAAGGATGACTATGTTGAAAGTAGTAACATTTAATATTAGGTGTGATTTTAATCAAGATGGTAATCAAAGTTTTTCTTACAGAAAAGATTTGATTTTAAAAAAAATAGAGAAAGAAAATCCTGATATCCTGTGCTTTCAAGAGGTTCTTCCCCATGTAGCGGTTTGGTTAAAGGAAAATCTTTCTTCCTATTATGTCTTAGGATGTGGAAGAAGTGAAAATTTAAGAGATGAGCAGATGGCAATAGCCTATAAAAAAGATAAATATAATTTAATATCTATGGAAACCTACTGGCTATCAAAAACACCTCATCTTCCAGGAAGCCGTTATAAAGAACAGTCTATCTGTCCAAGAACCTGCACGGAAGTTTTACTGGAAGACTTAGAAGAAAATAAAGTTTTTCGCATTATTAACACGCACTTAGACCATGAGGGAAGTCATGCAAGGAGACTGGGGCTTCAACAAATTATAAACAAAGTGGAAGAGAATACATTTTTTAAGGAGGTTCCTACATTTTTGATGGGAGACTTTAATGCAGAACCCTCCAGTGATGAGTTAAGTATCCTAAGAAATGATGGTCGCTATGTTAATCTGACCAAGGATGTAGGAATTACCTACCATGGATTTTTACCTGAGGATGAGGCAGAATATATTGATTATATTTATTTAAAGGATAATGAGAAGATTTTAAACTTGCTTTCGATAGAAAAGTGGCAAGATAAAGTATCGGATATTTGGTTATCTGATCATTACCCTATTTGTGCAATTTTAAAATGGAAAAAAGAGGAAGGGGGGAATGTCAATGAAACAATATAAGCCGCCTAAGCAACCTTTAAAAAAGAGACTTCTTCGTTATTGGCCTTTATATTGTATGTTACTCCCATGTATTATCTACTATATTCTGATTTGTTATGTTCCCATGTCAGGAATTGTGTTAGCTTTTAAAAACTATTCTTTTAAAAAGGGAATTTGGGGCAGTCCCTGGGTTGGTCTTGATTATTTTAAATCTTTTTTTGCCGGTTATGATGCCCCGCGATTGATAAGAAATACTCTAACAATCGGAATTATTAAATGTATACTGGAATTTCCTTTCGCAATTCTTTTAGCCCTTATGTTAAATGAAATCCGAAATATGAAATTCAAAAAAATCAGCCAGACAATCAGTTACCTACCTCATTTTCTATCATCTGTCATTATTGTAACGATTATACAAAGGTTATTGGCACCGGATACAGGGGTAATTAATCAGACAATTGCACACTTAGGTGGCGATGGCAGTCGATTTTTCTTAATGGAGGCAAAATACTTTTTTCAGATTTTATTTTCTATGGATTTGTGGAGAAATATAGGCTGGGATTCTATTATTTATCTGGCGGCAATCAGTAGCGTAGATGCAGAACTTTATGAAGCTGCCGATATGGATGGATGCAAAAAGCTAAAAAAAATGTGGCATATCACGCTTCCTTGCATCAGAGGTACCATAGGACTTTTATTTATTATGGGTATCGGTGGTTTGCTTTCTTCCGGAGTAGAACAGGTATGGCTTCTTAGAACTCCGGGAAACATGGCTTTGGCAGACACTTTGGATGTGTATGTAGTGCGTGTAGGATTACAGGGCGGGCAATTTGGATACGCTACCGCTATTGGATTGATTCAGGGTCTTGTTGGACTTGCGCTGGTAGTCATCTGCAACAAAATCTGTAAAAAAGTAACAGAAGTAGGATTATGGTAAAAATAAAATGTATTAAAAAAATATATTTAGGAGG
>DATCYL010000260.1:0-2291 GCA_036570305.1 Lachnospiraceae bacterium | reverse complement strand
GCCAAAATATGCTACTACATTTGCCAAGGAATTTGGCAACATCAAGGCAACATTCTTTTCCGGAATCTTTTCTTCAAAATATCTTCCCAACACATAACTCTTTAAAATCAATTGATGATAACTAATACTTCGACGTGCAATGTCTTCTGCAATGATATGTCCTTTTCCATGCATTTTTCTTGCTGTCAATAAAGCACGAAACAGAGGAGTTGCAATCGGAGAAGATTGATACATCATATTCGTCATAATCGTATATAGTTGATCTCCAATCTGTTTTCTTCTCAAAGATGGGCTGACACCTTCCTCCACTTTGATTTTTGTAGGAGGAAGTACTGTAATCGTAATTTTTGGAAAATACGTTGTTTTAAACTTTGTTTTTAAATAAGAAAACTTAGAAAATTGTGCTCCATCAATCCGAACCGGTAAAATATTTGCATCTGCAGCATTTGCAACAACTCCCGCTCCTTCGTATACCTTCATCAAAGATCCCGTCACTGTAATTCTTCCCTCCGGAAAAATAATGCATTTTTGATTTCTCTTTAATTCATCGATAATATTCTTTAAAGCTACCGGATTGGTGGGATCTAAAGGATGTAATGTTACCACCGGTCTGAAAATTTTAACCCACCATTTTTTGGCAATATGTGTATTAATTGCAAAAATCAATCGTTCCGGCATAAAAGCTGCCACTAGCAAACCATCCAGTAAAGAGGTATGATTGGCAATCACCAAAACTCTTTTTCCTGCTTTTTCAAAATACTCCAAGCCTCTCACATCCACCTTGAAAAAAAGTGCCAACAAACTTTGAGCAATAGAACGCGGCAAAGCGTCCGGCAGCATTGTCAAAATATAAAAGGCAACTAAAATACTTAATAAAGAGAGAAAAAAGAAAATCTGAGGAATCGAAACTCCCAAATGAAACAATAACATAACAAAGATAGATAAAAATACCATTCCACAAGCATTCATAATATTATTTCCCGCAATGATTGTTGCTAAATACTTTTTAGATGCTCTTGTCTGCAAGAAAGTATTTAAAGGCACCAAATACATTCCTGAAAAAAATGCTAAAAAAAATATAATAATCGCCATACGAATTCCCACAAAACTTGTGAAAAAAGGGACAGTGTGAAGATTTTCAAGAGGAGGAACATAACGATTGGTTGCCCAATACAAAGCAAACATAGAGATTGCCATTCCTAAAGAGCTTAAAGGTACATAAGTAGGATGTACCACTCCCTTTAAGATTTTTGTACAAAGATAGGCTCCCAAGGAAATTCCTAAAGCAAAAATTAGCATAAAAACAGAAACTGCATTTCTCGAAGTTCCTAATACCGATTCACACAAAGGATAAATCAGCAACATCACAACAGCAGCCAAAGACCAAAACCAAGAAATTCCCAAAATTGTTCGATAGATAACTTTCAATTCCGATACCTTTCGATAAGTAATATGAATATCTTTCAAAATATTTTTATGTACCTTCGCTTTAGGTCTGGGAGCCGGAGAAATAGGGATAAAAAAACTGCTGATAAATCCTATCACGGCACTACTAAACAAAAATCCTAAAACAAAGTAGGGAGAATGTAAATAAGTTCCCAAAATAGTGCCGAACAATACTGCCAGATAGGTGGAAGTATCCACAAAAGCATTAGCGGAAATCAACTCGGATTCTTTTAAATGCTGAGGCAAAATAGAATATTTCAAAGGTCCAAAAAAAGCAGACCTCATACTCATGAGAAATAAAGTAAGTAAAATCAAAGAATACTGTCCTGAGTAAAAAAAGAAAATACAAAGAAGTATTCCCACAATCTCCATTCCTTTGATAATTTTCACAAGGCTGTTTCTTTGAAATTTATCTGCAAACTGTCCTGCAGTTGCAGAGATAAAAAACATGGGCAAAATTGCAATCACATTCACACTGCTAATTAAAATTCCCTTTTCTGTCAAGCTTCCCTGCAAATGATAAGTAATAAAAGTAATAATTGCCATTTTCAAAAGATTATCATTAAGAGCTCCTAAAAATTGTGTCAGAAACAATGGCAAAAATTTTCGTTCTGTTAATAACATAGCTCCTCCTAACGATTATTTTCTTTTAGACTTCTTCGAATATCTCTTTCCGTATCCCGCTTTGCAATACTTTCTCTCTTGTCATATGTTTTCTTTCCTCTTGCCAAAGCAATCTCCACCTTCACATAACCGTGGGAAAGATGAACGTCCAAAGGAACAATCGTATATCCTTTTTGACTTACCTTCTCATATAAACGACGAATTTCTTTTTTATGTAACAA
>DATCYL010000259.1:0-19389 GCA_036570305.1 Lachnospiraceae bacterium | reverse complement strand
AAAATGAACCTTGGGAGGCTGATAGAGTGTTTGATGTCGATCAGATTTTTTTAAGACGTTTTGGTTTTAAGCCTCGCAGCTTTCAGAGGACAATTTTTGAGACAGTTTCAAAATGTAAAAGTCCGGGAATATTTATTATAGAAGCACCCATGGGGGGTGGGAAAACGGAGGCTGCACTGGTGGCGGCTGAACAGTTGGCTTATAAGATGCGAAGGAGTGGATTGCTTTTTGCACTTCCAACACAAGCCACAACTAATGGGATTTTTTCTAGAGTAGAAGAATGGTCATTAACGATTAGCAATGAGAAAAAATCACGGATTTCCATACAGCTCCTTCACGGGAAAGCGGCATTGAATGAAGACTATAATAAGCTTACTAAAAGCCAAAATATTGATATAGATAATGAATGTGGTTTATTTGTAAATGAATGGTTTGTGGGAAGAAAAACAGCATCTTTAGATGACTTTGTAGTGGCAACGGTTGATAACGTTTTATTGTTAGCTCTAAAGCAAAAGCATTTGGCATTGCGACATTTAGGATTGAGTAAAAAGGTAGTTATTATTGATGAGGTGCATGCCTATGATGCTTATATGTGTCGATATTTATTCAGAGCAATTGAGTGGTTGGGAAAATATCATGTACCTGTAGTTGTTTTATCAGCAACTTTACCGGCTGATACCAGAATTGAGTTGGTCACATCATATTTAAAAGGTCAGGGGATAAAAAAGAAAGCTATGAGTATGGACAAGAAGGCCATATCTTCGGATGCATACCCTTTACTTACCTTTAGCAATGGAAATGAAATTTGTACTTTTGACACATTTGAAAGGGGAGAGAACCGTCAAGTAGAAATTAAGTGTATAGAAAATGAAGACCTTTTGTATTATTTAAACCGGGCAGTATCGGATGGAGCATGTGTGGGAATTATTGTAAATACGGTGAGAAAAGCACAAAAGTTGGCAACTTTATGTATAAAGACCTATGGGAATGAGGCGGTGGAACTTTTACACTCTGCGTTCGTAGATGAAGAAAGATTCTGTAAGGAAGGAAACCTAGTCAACATGGTGGGGAAAGGTGCTAAGAGACCCCGGTATAAAATTATTATTGGAACGCAGGTAATGGAGCAATCTTTAGATATCGACTTTGACCTTTTAATTTCAGACTTATGCCCGATGGATTTGTTGTTACAGAGGGTGGGGCGTTTGCACAGACATGAAATAAGAAGACCAAAAGGCTATGAGCAGGCACGATTATTGGTTTTGGGTACTAGTAAAAAATTTGAATTTGAAGAAGGAAGCCTTGCGGTTTATGGGGCTTATTATTTAATCAGGACACAGTATTTTCTGCCAAGTATTTTACAGTTACCAAGCGATATCTCTTTACTTGTACAAAAGGTATATTCGAAGAAAGAGCTGAATTTAGAAGAGGAATCTTTAAAACAGATATATGATAGTAGCAAGGATAAAACAGAAAATCTGATTGCTAAAAAAGAAAATAAAGCAGATTTTTTTCGTATTAAAGAACCATATAATGGTAAGCGAAAAGAAAAGGAGAATCTTATCGGTTGGCTGAAAAATCCTAAAAATTCTGAGAGTGAAGAGGCGGCTTATGCCCAGGTTAGGGATATTGATGAAACGATTGAAGTCATTGCTCTAAAAAAGATAGGACAAGGATATGGTTTTTTTGGTGAGTCAGAGGATATTTCCAGGCAGTTGGATGATATTAAGACTGTAAGGAGGATAGCCAAGCAAACGATTCGGATAAATCACAGTAGTATTTTGAAAGTGGGAATAGATAAATTAATTACTTTGCTGGAGGGGTATAATAAAACCAATTTGCCGAATTGGCAAGAAATATTGTGGTTAAAGGGAAGTCTCGGACTGATTTTTAATGAAAATCATGAGTTTGAGATTGATAAGCTTTATTTGCGGTATGATTTGGAATTAGGGCTGATTACGAGAAAGGAGGAATAAGGTGGGAAGATTTAATTTGCTGGAGGAGCCGTGGATTACGGTAATGGTAGATGAAAAGGGACAGACCAAAGATGTTTCCTTAATAGAACTTTTTGAAAATGCGCATCATTATAAATGTCTGGCCGGGGAGATGAAAGCGCAGGATTTTGCTGTGCTTAGAGTTTTGTTGTCTGTACTTTATACGGTGTTTTCCAGATTGGACGCAGAGGGGAATTCTTATGAATATTTTGACTTGGATGACAGATTTCAAGTCAAAGAGGACGTGGATGAAGATGACTACGAGGATTATGAAGACGACGTATTAACTACCTGGGAAGAAATTTGGGAAAATAGGCAGTTTCCTTCCATTATTAGGCAGTATTTAGAGATGTGGAAGGACCATTTTAATTTATTAGACGATAAATTTCCGTTTTTTCAAGTTACTAAAGAGGAGATAGAGAAGTTTCTTGTAGAGGGTAAAAATCCAAGCCCGGTTTCGGGAAAAAATATTAATCGTCTTATTTCAGAGAGTGGTAATAAGGCAGCTTTGTTTACACCTAGATATGAAAATAAACATAATAAAGAGATTCTCAATGAAAGTGAAATGATTCGTTGGCTTCTTACTTGTCAGGGGTATATCGGATTGTCAGATAAAACTATTTTTGGAAAGGAAAAGTATAAGGCTTCTAAGGGATGGTTATTTGATTTAGGTGGTATTTATTTAGAGGGAGACAATCTATTTGAGACTCTTATGTTAAATTATAATGTTGCTGATCAAGGTGACAAAGGAAGTATGCAAAAGCCTTGTTGGGAACATTCCGGAAGAGAAAATATTCAGCGTCTTATGGCAGAAACTCCTATAAGGAATTTGGCAGAACTCTACACAAATTGGAGCAGAGCAATTTTTCTGGATCCGGCTACAGATTTCTCAAAGCCTGTACAAATAGGGATTGTAAAAGTGCCGGAAATTAATCATAAGGATAATTTTTTAGAGCCTATGACTATTTGGCGTAAGAATGAAAGTGGAGAAAATAAAGGAACAAGTACTCCTAAAAAGCATATTTTAGAGCAAGCTATGTGGCGCTCTTATGGGCTTTTGGTCTCCGCAAATTCAACTGAAGATATAAAAGGAGAATGTCCGGCACCAACCCCGGGTATTATAAAATGGTTTCAGAATAGAAAAAAATATCTGGTGTCCGATAGAATTACAATCAATTCTATTAGTATGCAGGATGATGGAAATGCAACATCCTGGGTACCTGTAAATGAAATATCTGATAGTCTAAATCTAAATCAAATACTTTTGACAGATGTAGCAACAAACGGGTGGATTTTAAGAATTACGGATACAGTAGAAGATACAAAATATGTAATTGATAGATTATATAGAAACTTTTTAAATGAGATTAAGTTCATACGAAATATTTCTTTAGATACGTTTGTAAGTCAAAAGTTGGAAGAGGTATATTTCCAAATTGATCAGCCATTTCGCTTATGGTTGGCCTCTATTGATGGCGATAGTGATAAAGACTTAACGCTGTTGGAATGGAGAAGACAATTAAAAAGAATTTTGTTAATGGAGGCGGAGATGCTTCTAGAAAATGCAAGTGCTAGGGATTTTCTTGGAAAGAATGATGAGAAAAAAACGAGCAATATTATAATGGCATATAAAGTGTTTGTTGCACAATTAAATAAGTATTTAAAGATAGAGGAGGATGTCAATGGAGGAGAATAAAATAAATATTTCTTCTGTAGCATGGAAAATGATTCATTATTTAGAAGCTATGAATGATACAAGTTTGGGCAAAGGGATTCTTGCTGACTTAAGAAATTCTATAGGGAAACCATTTAATGAGGCTTATAGTGTGTGGCCGTATTTGTTTGAACTCATGCCTAAAGAATTTTTAGGGGTGGGAGAAAAAATCTCTGCAGAAGAAAATGCTTTGTTTTTGACTTTGCAAATCTATGCCTTAGGGCAGCAAGGAGATAAAACAAAGATAGAAGAAGCGGACGGAAGTTTTAGTATGGGCGATTCTTTTCATCTTTTGAGAGCGCGCGTTGATAATAAAACTGCTTTAGATCAACGTTTTAACACCTTGATAACATCTACGAATTTTGAAGAATTTGCTTATCATTTAAGACAGATGGTAAAGTTGATGAAATCAAAATCTACTTTTAAGATTAATTATGGACACTTGGCAAAGGATCTGTTTTATTATCAAATTGGGAATGAAAAAACTGTAAAAGTGAATTGGGCAAGAAAATATTATTAGAAAAGAGGATAGAATAATGAAAAAAAACAATTTATTTATGGATGTACATGTGATTCAAACTTTACCACCTTCTAATATCAATCGTGATGATACCGGAAGTCCTAAAACAGCTCAGTATGGTGGCGTACGGCGTGCAAGAGTCAGCTCTCAGTCGTGGAAAAGAGCTATGAGGCAGTATTTTTTGGAACACGGAGATAAGGCAAATGTGGGAATAAGAAGTTTAAAAATTGTAGACTATGTAGCAGATAAAATCCAGGAATTGGATTCCACAGTAGAACGTGAAACGGCAATGAAATTGGCAGATATGGTTATTAATGCTGCACAAGTAAAGACAAAAGATATGAAGGCAAAGGCATTGTTTTTCATGGGAAATGCACAGGCACTCATGTTGGCAAAAGCGGCATTAGAGGGAGAAAAAGATAAAAAAGTGTTGGGAAGTATTCTTAAAGAAAAACCGGACATTGACATTGCGCTTTTTGGACGAATGGTTGCAGATGATCCATCCTTAAATGAAGATGCTTCTGCACAAGTTGCCCATGCAATATCTACGCATGCGGTGCAAACAGAGTTTGATTTTTTTACAGCAGTTGATGATTTGGCACCGGAAGATAATGCGGGTGCGGGTATGTTGGGAACCGTAGAGTTTAATTCTTCTACTTTGTATCGATATGCAAATGTAGCTGTACACGAGTTGGAGAAACAATTATCTAATGATAGAGATACTGTGAAGAATACTTTGAAATTATTTGTGGAAGCATTTGCTAATTCATTACCGACAGGTAAGGTAAATACATTTGCCAATCAGACATTGCCCCAGGCATTAATGATTAATTTAAGAGAAGACAGACCGGTGAGCTTAGTTAGTGCATTTGAAAAACCTATAAGGGCTAAAGACGGTTATGTGGGAGAGTCCATTAAAAAAATGAGTGAGGAATGCAGTAAGGTAGAAAAATTTGTAAAGAAACCCTTACTTACAGTGACTTTAACTTTAGAAGATATGGAAAATTTATATGGGGATTTGCAGGCAAATACTTTAGAGGAAGTTTTACAAATATTGGATGATAAGTTATCTGCTGTATTGTAGAAAGCAGGTGAGAAATTCATGAAAACAATTATTTTAAAATTATCAGGTCCGCTACAGGCATGGGGAACTAATTCTCATTTTGAGACCCGCCATACAGAACGATACCCTTCAAAAAGTGCCATTATAGGTTTAATTGCCGGAAGTTTGGGATACAAGAGGGATTCAGAAAAAATATCAAAATTAAATGAATTAGATTTTGCGGTAAGAATTGACCAGGCGGGGGAATTACTAAGAGATTATCATACTGCCAGAAAGTATAAACATTCAGATGGAAAACTGGATAGAGTTTATGTGACAAATCGATATTATCTATCGGATGCTGTTTTTTTGGTGGCGATTGGACATGAAGACACTGTGTGGATGGATGAAATTGAACAAGCATTAAAAAGCCCCTATTATCAGCAGTTTATGGGGAGACGCTCCTTACCTCTAAATGCGGATTTTCTTTATAAAATAACTAATGAATCGGTAATGAATACCCTAAGAGATATTCCCTGGCTAGCGGCTGATTGGTATAAGAAAAAAAATCAGGTCACAAGTCTGGAAATCTATGCAGATGCGAATCTGCTACAAGGCAAAGCTCGGCAGCCAAGAAGGGATCGTGTAGTAAGTTTTTCACAGAAAAACAGACAGTTTGCATTTAGGATGGAATCCAGAGAAGAGCTTCCAATTGCATATGAAAAAATGACAAGCCACGATGCTTTTGGCAAACTGGAGGAATAATATGTATTTATCAAGAGTGGAAATAGATTTATATAATCGAAAAAAATATAGTGATTTATCCCATGTGGGAAAATATCATCATTGGGTAGAAGAGTGCTTTCCGAACGAAATAGAAAATAAAGAACGAAGCAGGAAATTGTGGCGCGTTGATTGTCTTAACGGTCGGCTTTATTTATTGATAGTCAGCAAGGTGCAGCCCAATCCGGATAAACTGGAACTCTATGGGGTAAAGGGGAGTGGGCAGATAAAATCCTATGACCGCTTTTTGAATTCTTTAGAGAATGAAAAAAAATATCGTTTTCGAGTCACATTAAACCCTGTTGTGGCAATTGCGTCAGGAAAGGGGAAAAGAGGACGTGTATACCCACATGTTACGGTAGAACAGCAAAGAAAATTTTTGCTGGATAGGGCAAAAAAGAATGGATTTTTTTTGGAAGAAAATGAATTTAATGTTGTAGAGAGAGAATTTGTAAAATTTGAAAAGGCAAACCAGAGAAGTATTCGTTTGAGTAAGGTTACTTATGAAGGTATTTTGACAGTGAAAGATAAAGATACTTTTCGTAAGTTATTAGTATCCGGTTTTGGAAAAAAGAAAGCTTATGGTTTTGGCTTAATGACAGTTATCCCAGAGGTATAAATATGATAAAGCAGGTTGGTGCAAAAAAGACGGAATTGAATGAATTGCCAAGAATTGGTGATAGGGTCAGTTTTATCTATGTAGAGCATGCGAAAATTAATCGACAGGATAGTGCAGTAACTTTACATGATGCAAAGGGGATTATACGGATTCCGGCAGCTATGATAGGAGTTTTGCTACTAGGGCCGGGAACCGATATTACTCATCGTGCGGTGGAACTTTTAGGTGATATGGGGACTAGTATGGTTTGGGTTGGCGAAAGAGGCGTTCGTCAATATGCACATGGTCGTGCCTTGGCAAGATCTACTCGATTTTTGGAACAGCAGGCAAAATTAGTGACAAATACAAGAAGTAGGTTGGCAGTTGCCAAGCGGATGTATCAAAAGCGCTTTAGAGGAGAGGATGTTTCTAAGCTGACGATGCAACAACTTAGAGGCAGAGAAGGAGCCAGGGTAAGGCAAGTATATAGAGAATTAGCAAAAAATTATGGCGTTCAATGGACCAAAAGAGATTACGACCCTAATAACTATGAAGGAGGTAGTATTGCAAATCAAGCTTTATCGGCTGCTAATGTTGCTTTATATGGTTTGGTTTATAGTATTGTAGTTGCTTTAGGGTTATCTTCCGGATTAGGCTTTGTACATACAGGGCATGATTTGTCTTTTGTATATGATATTGCTGATTTGTATAAAGCGGATGTAACCATTCCCATAGCTTTTCAGGTGGCATCAGAATGCAGTAAGACAGATGATATAGGAAGTATCACCAGACAAAGAGTGAGAGATTCTTTTGTTGATGGAAAACTTATGCAGAAAATAGTTGCAGATTTGCAAGAATTATTGGAGGTAGAAGGACAAGAGGAAAATTTGCGAATTGATACTATAAGTTTGTGGGATGATAAAGAGAAGTTGATTCCCTACGGGGTGAATTACAGTGAGGTATAGTTATGACATTTACAGTAATAACCTTAAAAAAAGTGCCACTTTCTCTAAAAGGAGATTTGACTAAATGGATGCAGGAAATTGCTACAGGTGTTTATGTAGGTAATTTTAATGCAAAAGTGAGAGAAAAATTGTGGGAGAGAGTTATTGAAAATGTATCTAACGGTGAGGCTACATTAGCATATGCGTCTAGGAATGAAATTGGATACCAATTTGATACGGTTAATTCAGCCAGGCGTGTTATCGATTATGAGGGAATTCCTCTGATATTACTGGAAAGTGAATACCCAAAAGATGAAGTGAAGTTAGGATTTAGCAAAGCGTCTTCTTTTAGAAAATCCAAGAAAGTGGTAAAAGGCAAAAAGAAACATTCCTATATTGTCCTTGATATTGAAACAGACGGATTAGATGAAGAAAACGACCAGATTATTGAAATAGGAGCATTAAAAGTAAGTGGGACAGATATGGAGGAGTTTCATAAGCTCATTTGTCATAAGGGAAAATTGTCCAAAGAAATTGTGGATTTAACTGGAATAACAGATGAGATTTTGAATGAACAGGGGATAGATATCGGTCAAGCATGTGAGGAACTTAGACAGTTTATAGGAGACTTGCCTCTTGTTGGTTATAATATTGGATTTGACATTGCATTTTTGAATATAAAATATGAAAAAATGGGAAAAAATCTGATTAAGAATCAAATATATGATTTATTGCAGGATGTAAAAAGAGAGAGGCTGCTACAAAGTAATTATAAGCTTGAAACATCATTGAGGGGATATGGAATAGAAAAACAGGTACCGCATCGTGCGTTGGAGGATGCAAGACTTATATACCAGCTGTCAATGAAAGTGAATAAATTTTTAGAAAGACTGGAATAAAAGTCTTTATTTTTCAGGGATTTTTAAGTGTAATACCCGCGTAAGCGGGGGTGATCCCCGATATAGAAGTTTTGGAAGTAATAAGAGGTAGTAATACCCGCGTAAGCGGGGGTGATCCTGTGGGTAGCCACTGTAGGAAATGCAAGGCAGCGTAATACCCGCGTAAGCGGGGGTGATCCCAAAAATCAATAGAAAAAAACACAAAAAGTGATGTAATACCCGCGTAAGCGGGGGTGATCCTTCTAATGGCGGCTCTGTGAAAGAAGGAATTGCGTAATACCCGCGTAAGCGGGGGTGATCCTCCTATAGAAAAAGTCATTAGAAGACCAAGGACGTAATACCCGCGTAAGCGGGGGTGATCCCACATCGAAATGTTGCGTAAGTGTTCAGAAGAAGTAATACCCGCGTAAGCGGGGGTGATCCCTGGCGGGATATACTGTCATAGTACCGGTCAGAGTAATACCCGCGTAAGCGGGGGTGATCCTCAACAGCTGTTTCTAGAAAACAACTTCTTTGGGTAATACCCGCGTAAGCGGGGGTGATCCCCACTTGACAACCACAAGCGGGACAATCAAATGGTAATACCCGCGTAAGCGGGGGTGATCCCATAAAATGTTAGTGATGGCAGTTGTTATTATTGTAATACCCGCGCAAGCGGGGATGATTCTATGTCGGTTGGCATAGCGAATGAAACCATAGCGTAATACCGCACAATTGAGGCTGCTCCTTGAAAAAAATATATTCTGAAAGTATAATGAAAGTAGTACCCGCACAAGCGGGGGTGATCCCAATATTTGTTTGTAATGGGAAAAGATAAGTAAGTAATACCCGCGTAAGCGGGGGGAATCCTGGTTTAGAAATATTAAAGAAAGAGTTTGCTTATATTTTTAATAAGATCTAGGAGAAAATATGGAGGAATTCTGTTAGAAAGGCTATTTTTATTAGGGATACGTAGTTATTAGATTAAAAGTATGAGCAAAAAGAAAGGTAGGAGGACTCTAAGTAAGGTCTAAGTTTTATTTGGACAGGACTTAGGTCTTTACTTAGCAGGATGTAATTAGAACAAAAGATGTTTTCTTATATAAGTTGTTTTTAACTTAAAAAAGGGTTATGAAAACTAGAAAAATCACTTGGTATAAAAATTCAAAACTAAGTGAACCTAAAACAAATCTACTACAGTATATCAGTGCAAAGGTAAAGTTTTATGGATAATAAGGAGAAAAGACAAGGGTACTAGATTTGCTTAAGATTTTCTGTAGAATCTTGTATAAGTAAATCTTTCTGGATATAATTTAAGACAATAAATTCATTTGTTGAGGTGATGTAAAGTGCGAAGACAAACCACAAAAGAACTTCTAGCAGAATCTTTTCTAGAATTGGCACAAAAAACTTCTATTGATAAAATCACAATTACAGAAATCACGAATAATTGTCAAATGTCACAACCGACATTTTATAATCATTTTCAGGATAAATATGATTTAATAGCCTGGGTTTATACAAAAAATGTAAATCGTATTATGGAAAATATTGGGCAAGAAGATTATAAGTGGGAAAATACATTGATGGATGGTGCCAAATATTTTGAAGACAACAAAGTATTTATTTTAAATGCACTTAAACATACAAGTGGTCAGGATTCATTTATGAGAAATATGACTGCAATCAATGAAAAATTACTTATTACGGAAATTCGAAAGAAATTAAAGCAGAAAAAAATGCCAATACTATTAGAATATTACATAAAGTTCTATTGTCACGGAACAGTACAATTTCTCTTTGATTGGCTTATAGGAGAGATAAATCTTACGTGTGAAGAAATCGCAGAGATTTGGAAAAACAGTCTTCCGGAAGTTTTAAAAATATATCTCCTAAGTTAAATTTAGTAATTTTGAATTTTTACAAAAATATTTTGTGAATAATAAAAATCATAAATAGACTTCCTAAAAATATTTTGTATAATTAAATTGTAAACAATTAAAAAACGAACTATGGAGGGAAGTACTATGGCAAATGAAAATATTATTAAAGGATTACAATTAATCGTTACAAATCTTTCTCAGCAGGCAGTAGGACATAAAATACAATCTAAAATTTTTGCAGGACAAGGCTTTTCAAAGTTAGCTGATAAATATGCAGAACATTATAGCGAAGAAATGAGCTATGTTGAACAGTGTATTGATCGTATTCTTGATTTAGGAGGAGAAGTAAAAAATGAGGCAAAGGCAGAAGCTTTGGTATATACCAATCCGGTAGATTGGATTAAATATGATCTTCAAGTTTCTATAGATGGACTTGCTCTATTAAAAGAACTTTTGGATTGTGCAAAAGATGATGTAACTACTTTTGATATTTTGAAAGACTATTATAAAGATGAAGAAGAAGATATGTATTGGGGTCAGGCACAGCTTGAATTAATTGAAAAAATAGGGCTTCAGAATTGGCTAAGCCATCAATTATAAAAATAAACAGGAAATTTGAAAGGGCACTTTTATCATTGGTAGAAGCGCCCTTATTTTTAATTTATAGAAAGGACATTCATCCATGCCTTAGCATTTTCACAGTGGCTATCTAGTGTACTGTTTCTGTTATTGGTAAAAGGTGCTAATTGCCAGAATTCACCGCCTACACATCCCAGTCTAGTCCATTCCTCTAAAAATTCAGAAAAAGAATGTGCCAATATAAAACCATGAGCATCCTCATCTCCTTCATGGCTTAGATATATGACATTTCCATAACCTTTCTTTTCTAAATCAAGGGCAATGAGGTCTCCATCTCCAACTTCATAAAAAGCCAATTTATTATGAAACAGTCGGTCGTAGGGATCTTCATAATCCGGAAAAACGATGTTAATCCATTCCTTTCGGGAATTTTCAGCAGAGGCAAGAAAAGAGAGCCCAAACTGAAAATCTCCACAAAAAATACTACTGAGTCCGTCCGGTAAATCCAAAACATCTTCATCTATTGTCCAAAAAAATTCTATATGGGAGGAAAGTTTAAGTAAAGCATTTCTAAAATCAGGGGGAAATGAACAAGCTAAGTTCTGTTCTGCCTTTCTTATCTCGTCTTCACTGGCAACATCCTTTATAAGTAAAGTATGCACTTCTCCACCCTGTTCTTCTATTTTTCTTTTATAATTTTGCAATCTGTTTATGATTTCATTTACATTCATGTTATTCTCCTATCTTATTTGGAATATGCAACATATTATCTTTGAATCTATTTTATAATAATAGAAACATTCTGGATAGAGGGGCTATTAAGCAAAGTATAAAATAGTATTTATTAAAAGTATATATAAAGGTAGAAGGGATAGCAAGCTATTAAAAAGTATACTTTTCTTGAAAAATTAGAATATGAATGAAAAAAGAAACTTGCTACAGTATGAATATAAAAACTTATTAGAGAATAAGGAGGAGCGAAGATGAAAGGACAATGGGCAGGATTAATGGTAGCATCTTTAGCAGCATTTATGTTTGTTGGATGTGGAGGAAATACACCTCAAAATCAAGATGCTAAGAATGAAACAAAGCAGGAGAGTAATTTAGATACCAAAGGAGCGACTATTAAGTTTTGGCATTATATGTCAAATGACAAAGAAGGAAAATTTGTACAAAAAGCGGTAGAGGAGTTTAATGCATCTCAAAATGAAATTGTGGTCGAAGCACAATATATACCAAGAGATGAATTAATGAAACAGTATACAATAGGAGTGGTTTCAGGAGAATTGCCGGATGTTGGTATGGTAGACAATCCGGATCATAACTCTTACGCAGCTATGGGGGTCTTTGAAGATATTACGAAACTTTATGAAGAATCGGGAGATAAAAATTTTAATGAGGGCTCCATTGCATCTTGTTATTATGACGGAAAGCTATACGGACTTCCTTGGAACAATAATTGTCTAGGTTTGTTCTATAATACAACAATGTTAGAAGAAGCAGGAGTAACTGTTCCAACAACATGGAGTGAACTTTTAGTGGCTTGTGAGAAACTGACGAAAGATGGAACTTATGGATTAGGTATTTCTGCTATTAATAATGAAGAAGGAACTTTCCAATATATGCCCTGGCTTTTGTCTGCTGGTGGTAGTGTAGATAAATTAGATTCCAAAGAATCGAAAGAGTCAATGTCTTATTTGAAAAATTTATTGGATAAAGGATATATTAGCAGTGAGTGTGTAAATTGGACACAGGCAGATGTAGAGAAACAGTTTGCATCCGGAAAATGCGCAATGATGATTAATGGTCCCTGGCAATTTGATGGGCTTTCTAGTGATGCTCCGGACTTAAAATATGGAGTGGCACAAGTTCCGAAGGCGGATAATGGAAACTATGCCTCTGTTCTTGGAGGGGAAAATCTTGGAATTTGTACAGGAGCGAATGTGGAGGCAGCATGGAAGTTTGTTTCATGGATTGAAAGTAAGGAAAAATCCGGAAAACTTTGTCAGGAGATGGGACGATTATCACCTAGAACGGATATTGATGCTGAAGCACTTTATGAAGGGGATTCGAATTGGAAAATTTTTGCGGAAATTATACCGAATTCCTATTCACGAGGTCCTTCAGTAGATTGGCCTAAAATTTCTCAAGCAATTTACACTGCACAACAAGAAGTATTTACAGGTCAACAAGAGGTTGAATTAGCTATGGATGAGGCGGCATCCAGTGTTTCCGGTTTAAACATGGGAGGAAAATAAAGAGTGAATTAAATAGAGCAAGGACTGTTTGGCACAGTGCCGGCAGTCCTCTTTCTATATCAAGAAAGGAGTGCTTTTGTAATGAAAAATAAAAAAAATATAGCAGGATATGTATTTGTTCTGCCGGCAGTCTTTTATATGTTGATTTTTATTGGATACCCTATTCTTTATAATGGAATTATTAGCTTTCAAGAGGCAACTGCTTATACCATAGGGGCGGGAAATAGGAAATTTATTGCTTTTCAAAATTTTCGGGCAATATTTGCAGACCCCATTTTTCATCATGCTTTTCGTAATACATTTGTATACACCGTTGGCTGCCTTATATTGCAGTTTTCATTGGGTTTTTTGTTTGCCTTGTTTTTTGCCAAAAAATTCACCTTGGCGAAACCTATCAGAGGACTGGTGATTATTAGTTGGATGTTACCGGTAACTGTTACAGCCTTAGTTTTTAAATTTATGTTTGCTAAAGATGCAGGAATTATAAATACGATCTTAATGAATATAGGAATTATAAGGAGTCCTTTGGGTTGGCTTTTAGAGGGAAGAAGCGCTATGTGGGTACTCATTATTGCTAATTCATGGGTGGGTATTCCATTTAATATGCTTTTACTAACAACAGGATTAAATAATATTCCCAAGGTAACTTATGAGGCGGCTGCAATTGATGGAGCGAATAAGTGGAAACAGTTTATACATGTTACTTTACCTTTGTTAAAATCTACCATTCTATCTACTTTGATATTAGGGTTTGTGTTGACTTTTAAGGTGTTTGATTTGGTATATGTTATGACCAATGGAGGCCCTGTAGACTCTACGGAAGTATTATCGACTTATTCGTATAAGCTATCTTTTAAACAATTTGAGTTTGGTCAGGGTGCTGCGACCGCTTGTATATTGTTTATCTGCCTTTTTGTAGTGGCATTGCTCTATTTGAGGACTATATCTAAGAGCGAGGAGATGTAAGGATGAAAGAAAAAAACAAGTATTTAACTAAAAAAGAGGGACAAAAAAATTTAGTATGCAATTTAATAGCCATTATGATTTGTCTTTTCTTTTTATTTCCGATTTATTGGATTATCATTAATTCTTTTAAAATCGATGGAGAAATTTTTGCTAAGATTCCTACTTTATGGCCTAAAAAATTCACTCTTATAGCATATACGGAGCAGATGGCTGCCTTAGGAATCACTTTAAAAAACTCTATAATAATTGCTATAGGCTCTTTAGTAATTTCAATGTTTTTAGCAGTACCGGCAGCCTATGGGTTGGCAAAATATGAATTAAGAGGGAAAAAACTTTATATTCTTATATTTCTGGTAACGCAAATGTTGCCGGCATCGTTGGTTTTAACTCCTTTATTTTTGACATTTTCAAAGATGAATTTGTTAAATAGCTACTTGGCACCTATATTTTCTACGGCTACAATTTCTATTCCGTTTATTGTTTTGATGTTAAGACCGGGATTTTTAAGTATTCCTAAAGAGTTAACAGAGGCGGCAAAAATTGATGGTTGTAGCACTTTGAGGGCTTTTTTTGACATTGTCATACCAATATCCGGTCCAACGGTTATTACAGCGGCAAGTTTTTCTTTTGTATATGCATGGAATGACTTGGCATATTCTATGACATTTAATACGGCAGAAAAAATGCGTCCAATGACTTCGGCTATTTACACTTTTATGAACCAATATGGAACAAAGTGGAATAGCATTATGGCCTATGGAGTTTTATTAATTTTACCCTGTGTTATAATATTCGTAACTATGCAAAAGTATATAGTTGAGGGTATTACCAGTGGTTCTGTAAAAGGATAAAAGGAGGAATAGATAATGAGTATTTTTGTGGAAGAAAATGGTTGTTTGCTATATCACTATGATGCAGAGACTGTAAAAATTGAGCCCTGGGGACAAAATGCTTTTCGCATTCGAGCAAGAAAAAGTATGAAATTTACGGGAGAAGATTGGGCACTTAGTATCAAGCAAAATAAAATAGAAGGAAAAATTCATATAGAAAATGATAAGGCAACTATAGAGAACGGAAAAATAAAAGCACTTATTACAAAGTATGGAAAATTAACCTTTTATAATGAGAAAGGAAAGCTTCTTTTAGATGAATATTTAAGAAATAGAAAAGATGTCAATGCAGAGTATTGCAGTGCTTTAGATATTGATGCAAGAGAGTTTAAAGGAAATATTGGCGGTGATTATCAGTTAACTATGCGTTTTGTGTCAGAACCTAAAGAGAAAATTTATGGAATGGGACAATATCAACAACCCTATTTAGATTTAAAAGGAAGCGACTTAGAATTGGCACAGAGAAACTCTCAAGCGAGTGTGCCTTTTATGGTTTCTTCCTTAGGATATGGATTTTTATGGAATAATCCAGGAGTCGGTAGAGTAACTTTTGGGAAAAATATTACAACGTGGCAGGCATATTCTACTAAGGAGTTAGACTATTGGATATGTGCGGGGAACAGTCCGGCAGAGATAGAAGAAACTTATGCAAAAGTGACAGGGACAGTTCCTATGATGCCAGAATTTGCTATGGGATTTTGGCAATGCAAATTGAGGTATCAAACTCAGGAGGAGCTGTTAGATGTGGCAAGAGAATATAAAAGACGAGGTTTGCCTATTTCTGTTATTATCATAGATTACTTTCATTGGCCTCTTCAGGGGGAATGGAAATTTGATTCTCAATATTGGCCAGATCCGGATGAGATGGTTCGAGAATTAAAAGAAATGGGAATTGAGCTGATGGTATCTATATGGCCAACAGTAGATTACCGGAGTGAAAATTTTAAAGAAATGTTGGAGAAAGGGTATCTTATTAGAACAGAGCGAGGTTTTCGTATTGCTATGGACTTTCAGGGAAACACTTTACATTTTGATGCTACTAACCCTGATGCAAGAGAATATGTCTGGAACAAGGCAAAAAGGAACTATTATAATAAGGGAATTAAACTTTTTTGGCTGGATGAAGCAGAGCCTGAGTATTCTGTTTATGACTTTGAAAATTATCGTTATGCCCTTGGACCTAATGTACAGATTGGGAATATTTATCCGAAAATGTATGCGCAGACCTTTTATGAGGGAATGGAAAAAGAGGGGCAGAAAAATATTATTAATCTGTTAAGATGTGCATGGGCAGGTTCTCAAAAATATGGAGCTTTGGTGTGGTCGGGAGATATTCATTCCAGTTTTGCCTCTTTAAGAAATCAGGTGGTTGCAGGATTAAATATGGGAATGGCAGGTATTCCTTGGTTTACAACAGATATAGGAGGGTTTCACGGTGGGAATCCTAAAGATCCAAACTTTCAAGAGCTATTAATTAGATGGTTTGAGTATGGAACTTTTTGTCCAGTTATGAGATTGCATGGGGATAGAGAACCTCATAAGCCGGCTATGGGAAAAGAGGGAGGAGCTGCTTGCGTTTCGGGAGCAGATAATGAGGTGTGGTCTTTTGGAGAAGAGGCTTATTTGATTCTTTGCAAATATTTGCATTTGCGGGAGAAAATGCGTCCTTATATTCGGGAATTGATGAAAGCGGCACATGAAAAGGGAACACCGGTAATACGTCCTTTATTCTATGATAGTCCAAGGGATGTAAAGGCGTGGGAAGTAGAGGATCAGTATATGTTTGGTTCTGATGTTTTAGTAGCTCCTATTCTTTATGCAGGAGAAAGACAAAGGCAAGTATATTTGCCGGAGGGTTCTACATGGGTAAATTATTGGACAAAAGAATCCTATGTGGGGGGACAGATAATTGGTGTGGAGGCACCTTTAGAGGAAATTCCTATATTTATGCGAAACGGAAGAGAATTTTAATATGATCTAAAAGAAATTATTGTGGGAGGAATTATGAAGTTTACAAATGGATATTGGAGTATTCGTAAAGAATATCAGGCATCTTATGCAGTGGAGTATTGGGATCATCAGGTTAAGAATAATGAACTTATTGTATATGTGGCAACTAACCATATAGAAAGCAGAGGCGATATTTTAAATAAAGCCATGCTTACAGTTACTTTATCAAGCCCTATGCCGGATATTATTAAAGTTTCTATTGTACACTTTGCAGGTAGTCCCAATAAAAAACCGGAAATTTCAAAGGCACAGATAAATGGGGATTTTGTTGATATTTCTGAAGATGAAAAACATATCTACTATAGGTCAGGAGAGTCAGAGGCTGTAATTCATAAAAGTCCTAATGCTTGGGCTATTACCTATAAGCACAAAGGAAAACTTTTGACAGAAACGGGGTATAGAAACCAGGCATATATGCATAATATAGTAAATGGCAAAAATTATATGCTGGAGCAGTTATTGCTGGATGTAGGAGAAAATATTTATGGTTTAGGAGAACGGTATACTCCTTTTGTGAAAAATGGACAGGAAGTGCAAATTTGGAATGAAGATGGAGGAACAGCATCAGAGCAAAGCTATAAGAATATACCCTTCTATGTTTCAAGCAAAGGATATGGGGTATTTGTAGATAGCCTAGGAGATGTACAGTTTGAGATAGGAAGTGAAAAAGTAGAACGAGTGCAGTTTAGTATGGAGACAGAATGCTTGGATTATTATTTGATTTGTAAAGAGACACCTAAAGAGACAGTGAGCTTATATACAGACTTGGTTGGAAAACCGGCATTGCCTCCGGCTTGGACATTTGGCTTATGGTTGACAACCTCTTTTACAACCAGCTATGACGAAAAGACAGTGACGGGATTTATTGATGGGATGAAAGAGAGGAGGATTCCTTTGCATGTCTTTCATTTTGATTGCTTTTGGATGAAGGGTTATGAGTGGGTCAATTTCACATGGGATGATGAGACTTTTCCAGATCCGGAAGGTATGCTAAAACGTTATAAAGAGCGTGGATTACATATTTGCTGTTGGATTAACAGCTATGTGGCTCAAAAATCTCCAATGTTCGAAGAAGGAATGAAAAACGGATATTTTGTAAAACGAAAGGATGGAAGTGTTTGGCAGTGGGATCTTTGGCAAGCGGGAATGGCTTTAGTTGATTTTACTAATCCGGAGGCTTGCAAATGGTATAGCAAAAAGTTGGAAAAACTTTTGGATATGGGGGTGGATTGCTTTAAGACAGATTTTGGAGAGAGAATACCGGTCAGCGAAATAGAGTATTATGACCATTCCGATCCTGTTCGTATGCACAATTATTATACATATCTCTATAATAAACTTGTCTTTGAACTTTTGGAGCGAAAACGAGGAAAAAAAGAAGCCTGCCTATTTGCTCGTTCGGCAACGGTAGGGGGACAAAAATTCCCGGTTCATTGGGGTGGAGATAGCACGGCAACCTATCCATCTATGGCAGAAGAACTAAGAGGGGGCTTGTCTTTGTCAACATCGGGTTTTGGATATTGGAGCCATGATATTGGGGGATTTGAAAATACAGCATCTGCAGATGTTTATAAGCGTTGGTGTCAATTTGGGCTTTTAAGTTCTCATAGTCGTTTACATGGTTCAGACTCTTACCGTGTTCCCTGGATATTTGATGAGGAAGCTTGTGCTGTATTGGAAAAGTTTGTGCGTTTAAAATGTTCTTTGATGCCCTATCTATACGGGCAGGCAGTGAAAGCACATGAAGAGGGAATTCCTATGATGCGACCTATGTTTATGGAATATCCGGAAGATGAAACTTGTTTATATCTGGATAGACAATATATGTTAGGAGATTCTATTTTAGTTGCGCCTATATTCCATGAAAGTGGAGAGGTGAGTTACTATTTGCCAAAAGGAAAATGGACTAATTATTTAACAAACGAAGTAAAAGAAGGTGAACGATGGTATAAGGAAACTTTTGATTATTACCATTTACCAATTATGATAAGGGAAAACACGATTCTTCCGGTGGGAAAGGATGAAGAAGTCCCTGATTATGATTACTTAAAAGATACCCAGTTAAAGATTTACCAGCCGATTTTAAATAAGCAGGTTGAAATTATGATTCCGGATGTTAAAGGTAATAAAAAAGTAGGAGTATGCATGAATTCACATACTGAACATATTGATCTTACACTAGATGGTGGTGAGGGATTTGTTGCAATTTGTGTAGGAGACGAAAAAAAGCTTATAAAGATAAAGCAGATAAACAAATAGAGGAAAAATCAGATGAGGCGGATAAGGCAGGCTATTAAAAAAAGAAAAAAGAAACTATTTCATAATGTTATTAT
>DATCYL010000258.1:0-4780 GCA_036570305.1 Lachnospiraceae bacterium | reverse complement strand
AACTAATTTATTATAGATTGGAATGAAGAGAAAATGGAGAGTTGTTTATGAAGAGGAAGATTGGGAAAAGGTTTCTTCAGTTTATTCCGGTTTTGTTAGGGATTACCTTTTTAACCTTTGCTTTGATGTATATATCTCCTGCTAATCCGGCGGGAATACGATTATCTGCACAAGGAGTAACTCCAAGTCCGGAAGCTGTAGAGGCACTGCAAGAGAAAATGGGCTTAAATCGTCCTTTTTTAGTACAGTATTTTGATTGGTTATGGAAGCTTTTGCGGGGAGATTTTGGAAGGTCTTATGCAGATGATGTAAAGGTGGCGGATAAGCTTTTAGTGGCATTGCCTTATACTTTACGCCTTGCATTTTTATCTATGGGACTTACCCTTTTGCTATCTATTCCTACCGGAATTTATATAGCGGCAAGAAAAAATAAATTTGCAGATTATATAGTGAGATTTCTCTCTTTTGTGGGAAATGCGGTTCCAAACTTTATTATCGGAGTGGTTTTACTTTATATTGTTTCTTATCGATTAAAGTGGATAGGGATTTTGGAAGAATCGAAAAACATAGGTATGATTTTACCCTCCCTTACCTTAGCACTTGTGATGTCATCGCGATTTATACGCCAGATTCGGGCAGCTACTTTGGATGAGCTGGGACAGGAATATATAGTGGCTATGCGGGCAAGAGGTATCAGCGATAGGGTAATTCTTTATAAAAATGTATTAAAAAACATTATGATTACCGTAGTTACTTTAAGCGGAATCTCGCTGGGCTCTTTACTCGGTGGAACGATGGTTGTAGAGACGATTTTTAACTGGCCGGGAGTGGGAAGTGTGGTAATGGAAGCAATTTCCGCAAGGGATTATCCGGTCATTCAGGCCTTTGTTGTCTGGGTGGCAACCATATATATGTTAGTAAATTTGTTGACAGATATTTCTTATACATGGTTTAATCCCAAAATCAGAGATATTTAAGGAGGACATATGAAGAAAGGAATAAAAAGAATCCCCACAGGTTTTTGGATATTGACAGCGGGCATTGTCTTTTTGCTTTTGATTAGCCTTTGTTCCTCATGGATTGCTCCCTATGATTATCAGGCAACAGACACAAAAAATCTGCTAAGTCCACCGAATCTGCAACATTGGATGGGGACAGATGAGCAGGGGAGAGATGTCTTTTCACGTGTGCTTGTAGGAAGTAAAAATTCCATCTTTTCCGCCTTCATTTTAATTGCACTGGCAGGAAGCATAGGAAGTCTTATAGGGCTTTTGGGAGGTTACTATGGGGGATTTGCAGACAGTTTACTTATGCGAATTACGGATATATTTCTCTCTTTTCCGGATATGATACTGGCGGTTGCGGTTGCGGGTGTTTTAGGTGGGGGACTCACCAACGCTATGATTGCTATTTTGCTTACTTCATGGACGCAATATGCAAGATTAGCACGAAGCTCTACAAGAGCCATAAAAGAGGAAAATTATATTCAGGCAGCGAAATTATCAGGGTGTTCAGAGATTAGAATTTTATTTGTCCATATTTTTCCGAATATTATCAGTCCTTTGATTGTGACGGCAACTTTGCATATTAGTGGAGTTATGATGGGAATTGCCGGTCTTTCTTTTTTAGGACTGGGAGTGAAGGTACCTGATGCGGAATGGGGATCTATGATTAGCGTTGGTAGAAATTATTTGCAGACAGCCCCTTGGATGGCAATAGGACCCAGCCTTGTAATGGTTCTGGTAATGATGGCATTTAATCTTTTTGGAGACTATGTTAGAGATCTTATGGATCCTAAACAAAGGAAAAGCTGAATCGATAAAAAATAAAATGTGTCTAGTTATACTGTGTAATCAAAAAAGATAAAAGCAGTATATTAAATATAAGAAAAAGAAAGGAAAAAAGAAGATGAAAAAGAAAATTTTAAGAGCTTTTGTATTAGTCGCTATGTCGGCAACACTTATAGTTGGCTGTGGAAGCAAAGAAGAAGGAAAAAAAGTAAATGAAAGTCAAAGCAGTCAGGAAAAAGAAGTAACAGTAAAGATAGGAGGTACCGGTGCGGTAGTTTCCGGACTTGACTGTGCTATTGACTGGAATGGTTGGTACACAGTTCGTTACGGGGTGGGGGAGACTCTATTTAAACTGGATGAAAATTTAAGTCCCAGCCCATGGCTTGCAAAAAGTTATGAACAGGTGGATGATAAGACCCTAAAAGTTACCTTAAAAGAAAATGTTACCTTTTCTAATGGAGAAAAGGTAAGTCCTGAAAAGGTAATTGCTTCTTTAAAACGAAGCGGTGAGATGAATGATAGAGCGACTTCCTTAAAAGAGGCTGAGTACAGTGTGGATGGAAATGATATTATCATCAAATCACCGGAAGTTAGAGTTACCCTTCTTAATGATTTGTGCGATCCCTATGCAGCAATTATTGATGTAGAAAATACAAAAGATTTTGATAAGGCACCAATAGGTACAGGTCCTTTTGTTGTAGATAAGTTCGAGCTTGAGAAAAAGGCGGACTTGGTGAAAAATGACAAGTATTGGGATGGTCAGGCAAAGGTAGATAAGGTAGAGTATATTCAGGTTGCAGATGCTAATACTTTGGCTATGTCATTGCAGACTGGGGAGATAGATATTGCTATCGACCTTACACCTGAGGCGGCAGCTTCCCTTTCTCAGGATAAAAATATTACTGTAGATAAGACTGTACAGCCTCGCGTTTACCAGTTATATTTTCATTTAGAGAAGATGACGGATAAGGCAGTCAGAGAAGCGATTATGTATGGAATCGATAAGGAAACCATAGGAAATGAGCTTTTAAAGGGAAATGTAACACCGGCTAAGGGAGCTTTTTTGGAAGATAGTGACTATAACTCATCCAAGCTTGAGACTCCTACTTTTGATAAGGAAAAGGCAAAATCTCTTTTAAAAGAGGCGGGTTATGAAGATACGGATAATGACGGTATTGTAGACAAAGATAAAAAACCTTTAAAGGTAGAGTTATCTATTTATAAACGCTTGGCTATGGAGGCTATTGCTACCCAGATGCAGGCACAGTTAAAAGAAGTGGGAATTCAGGTAGAAATCAAAGTCTCAGAAAAATCAACATATTTTGCTCCGGGAGACTTTGAGATGGGATTATATTCGATTGTCACAACGCCGACAGGAGATCCTTATGCATTTTTAAGAGATGCTCTGCAAACAGATGGTGTGGCAAACTATGGGAAGTATAGTAATGAAAAGGTAGATGCGGCATTGTTGGAATTAAACAAAACATTCGATGGACAAAAACGCGTGGACTTAGTTAATGAAATCCAGCAGCAGGCGATTAATGATGCAGCCTTTGATGTTATCGGTTTTCATAATATGTCTGTTGCCTATGCCAAGACAATCTCAGGCTATAAGACCAGCCCAAATGATTATTATCAGGTAACAAAAGACTTAGAAAAGAAGTAAAAGTAGAGGAAGAAAATGCAGGACTTATTGCAAGTAAGAAATCTTTATGCAGGATATAATGGGATTGACGTTGTAAGAGATATTAATTTTTGCCTAAAAGAGAAGGAAATTTTAGGAATTGTCGGAGAGAGTGGTTGTGGAAAGACCACTCTCTTAAAAGCTATCTCAAAGCTTGAGGGCTTGGCTACAGATGTCCATAGCGGAGAAATCCTTTTTTATGGCAAGGATATGGGAAGCCTATCAAAAGAAGAGATAAGAAAGAGTCGTGGAAGAGAGTTTGCCTATGTCTTTCAGAATCCGGAAAGTTCTCTAAATCCGTCAAGAAAAATAAGGCTTCAGTTTTATGAGGCAATCAGTGCCCATAAAAAAATGACAAAAAAAGAAATGGATAAAGAAATCTTAGACTTGTTTGTAAAGTTGGGCTTAAAGGATGGGGAGCGGGTTTTGCGCTCCTACCCTTTTGAGCTGTCCGGCGGAATGGCACAAAGAGTTGCTATTGCCATGGCAGTGATTTTGCGTCCGAAGCTTTTGCTTGCAGATGAGCCTACTTCAGCCTTGGATGCGACGGTACAAAAGCAGGTATTAGAGGAGCTTTTACGGCTTCGAGACACTATGCATACAGCGATTGTGATGATTACCCATAATATCGGTGTGGTTTCTAAAATGGCAGATAAAATCGGGGTTATGTATGGTGGAAGACTGGTAGAGTATGGAAGTAAAGAAGAGGTTTTACATTCTCCAAGTCATCCTTACACAAAAGCGCTTTTGGAAGCTGTACCTAAAATCGGTGGGGACTTGCCTAAAGGATTGGATGGAAGGCCGCCCAGATTTGAGGACTTGGAGGAAGGGTGTGCCTTTTCTTCCAGATGCCCACACCACCACAGTGATTGTGATTGTTTTCATAACGAAGTTGTCCATCTGGGGCATGACCATCAGGTAATGTGTGAAAGGGAGAAGTCATGAATCAGAAGTTAATAAGATTTGAAGATGTCTCTATGGAGTTTAAGGATAAGGGACAGTCTTTTAAGGCATTAGATGGCATAAGTTTTTCTATCAACCCAGGTGATGTCTTAGGTATTATAGGAGAGAGCGGAAGTGGAAAGTCGACCATAGCAAAGCTTTTAAGCGGACTGCATAAGCCCAGTCAGGGAAAAATCTTTTTTGAAGATAAAGAGATAAGTCACTTGAGCAGAAAAGATAAAAAATGGCTGCATACGCAGGTACAAATGGTCTTTCAAAATGCACAAGGCTCTTTTAATCCAAGAAGAACCATAGGACACTCCATAGAAGAGACAGTCTGCCAGCTTTGTGCTCATACTAAGGA
>DATCYL010000257.1:0-2824 GCA_036570305.1 Lachnospiraceae bacterium | reverse complement strand
TTCCTTTTTCCCCTTTACAATTTCATGATTTACATATTTATAATCACTAATTCTGCTTCCATTTGCCTGCTCTACAGTATATGCCGGACTTCTAAAATCTCCCGTACCATAACTTGGATATTCATCCCTTATATAATGCCTTGATAAAATAGACGGTTCCGGCAAAGATACGCACATATGAGATCTGACCATCTCCTCATGATGATGCCCAAAACTTTCTCTGTCTTTAATCGCCCTGCCATAATAAAGATTTTCAAGACCACCATTTTCCAAAACAGAAACTATGTAACTTACTTTCTTATTATATAAGTGAAATGTTTTACTAGCTTCATGAAAAACTATTGCCATATTGGCTCCTTTCTATGCCTATTTATAATAAAGACACACTTTATGTAATTAAAATTTATTATAATTTTCCTCCGCTGGTTGCTATTCCCTGAATAAACTGCTTTTGGAATAAAATAAAGATGATAATCATCGGAATACAAGCAATCAAAGATGCCGCCATAAGTTCAGGAAAGTCTGACATATACTGACCTTGCATCTGTGCTAATGCAGAAGAAAGCACCATTTTCTTTTTATCCGTATTTACAATCATAGGCCACATAAGGTCTTTGAAGGCAAAAAGAGTTGTAAAAATACCCAAAGCTACCATACCGCTTCTTACCAGAGGGAACATTACAAAAAGAAATGTCTGTCCTATATTACAACCGTCAAGTCTTGCCGCCTCTTCCAAATCCTTAGGCAGGCTCATATAGGCCTGGCGAAGAAGAAATGTACCAAAAGCTGTAACAAGTCCCGGGAATACCAAAGCAAATGTCGTATTTAACAAATGCATTTTACTTACCATAAGATATTGAGGAATAATAAAAATCTGTCCGGGAACCATCATCTGGAAAAGAACCAGTGCAAAAGCTATATTTTTCCCTCTAAATTCCAATCTGGCAAAAGCATAGCCCGCAGTAGTTGCTGTAAATACCGCACACACTACTCTAAAGAATATCATTAAAAGAGTATTTTTATAGAGCAATATAAAATTAAGATTTCTAAATACATTTTTAAATGCCCCTGTCCTCCAGACTTTAGGAAATATTACAAAGGGGTCTACAGAAGTCGCTTCCGTTACTGATTTAAATGCTGTGAGTACCATCCAAACAAAAGGCACCAGCATGGATATTGATACAATCACCAGAAAAACATGTATTAAAATACTGCTTATTTTTCTGTTTTTTTCTATACTACTATTTTTCTCCATAATGTCCTCCTTTTAGTTATAGAATACCCACTTCTTTTGAGCTTTCATCTGAAATACTGTAATCAGCATGATAATCACAAGAAGAAATACTACTATAGTAGAGCCATATCCTAAGTTTTTCTCTATAAAAGAATATCTATAGAAGAGATAGACTAAGGACTGGGTCTTAGGAAGAGCCGGATTGCTGTCTCCACTCATTACCATGTAGATAAGATCAAAGACTTGCATAGCTGCAATGACTCTGGTAACAGACACAAAGAAAAGTGTAGGTGACAAAAGAGGGAGCGTCACATTAAAAAATGCTGCCACACCCGTTGCTCCGTCTAATTCAGCCGCCTCATAATAATCTTTTGGAATTTCCTGCAAACCGGCAAGAAAAAGAACCATATTATAGCCTATAATCGACCAAACACCAATGACTGTGATAGAAAACAATGCAATTTTTCCATTCGATACCCATCGTATGTGTGAACCTAACAAATTATTAATAAGACCAAAATCCGCATTATACAACCATCTCCAGACCATAGCCACCGCCGCCGGTGCTGCTACCATAGGTAAAAACATAATGGTACGATAAACGGAACGGCCTCTTATTTTCCTATTAAGCAAAACAGCTATTACAAGTGCAATCGCTATAGAAAGCGGCACTTCCAAAACAGCATATTTTATAGTATTTAATAAAGCCTGCCAAATTTGAGGATCCTTAAATACTTTTTCATAATTTTGAAATCCTACAAAGATATTTCCCTTACCAAAATCTCCTGTTTTAAAAAAACTCTGATAAATTGTTCTAAAAATCGGAATAATATTCAAAATAATAAGACCAACCGTTGTTGGAAGAATAAACAGCCAACCCCAAATAAATTCACTTCTTTGTCTGGAAGTAAACATTTTTTTCTTTACTTTATTTTCCATGATACTTCTCCCTTTACATAAAGAGTGTGCAAAGCACACTCTTTACTAAAATTTTATTAATTATTCTTCTGCAATTGTATCATTCATAAACTTAGCAAGCTCTTTCATGGTATCTTCCATGCTGGCTTCTCCGGTATAGACCTTCTGAAGAAGCTCATTTGTTTTATTTTCCCAAGTAACAGTAGATTTTGAATATGGTCTGATTACCATGTCCTCTGTCATATTTAAGTAAGCCTGAAGATTGAAATTAGCACTCTTTGTCCAAGCATCGGAAATACCCTTGTATGCTGCCATAGTAACACCTAACTCCGCCTGTTTTTGCTGTGCCTCTTTAGAGCCTAAATATTCCAAAAGTTTCCAAGCTTCTTCTGTATGTTCTCCATTTGCAGCTGCTGCCCATCCAAGACCATTGTAAAGAGATACTCTTCTTCCTGTTGTTTTGCTCTTAGGAAGTTCTACTACATCACAGTTAGCTGCTGTATACTCATTGTCTCTATAAGCTGCAATCATCCATGATCCCTGTGGTACCATAGCTACTTTTCCTGAGGTAAAGAGTACATCTTCTCCATTTTCGCTCATTGTCTCAAGAGAAGGCATTACTCCATCTTTAATAGCCTGCTCAAGCTGTTGCATTGCTTCGATAGTCTTTGG
>DATCYL010000256.1:0-15140 GCA_036570305.1 Lachnospiraceae bacterium | reverse complement strand
TAATTTATTTTACTCAATATTCATGAATATTATACCATATTTAAGCCAATTTTTATAGTTCTAACTCATTCTTCTTGACCTGTGTTAATTCTCTGTTTTCTTGTAGTAATTTCTCTATGCAGCTTCTCACACTTTCAGCTTGTTCAACCTCTTTTCGCATATCTAAGATTTGAGAATATAGAGTATCTTTTTCTTTCTTCATATTGCCAACTTCTGATTTCCATTTGTTTATGTTTAAGGTCTTACTTTCTCCTAAATGTTCTTTCAAATATTTCTTGGCACTCTTAAATAAAATAAGCAAGATATGTCTTTCCGCTACCTACCGAGTCGTAGAATAGAAGTCCAATATTTTCTTTTTTCATTTGATCATAATCTCTCACAAAATTTGCAAAGAAAAAGACGATAGTTTTTTCTCTATCGTCTGTGGTAACCATTTTTTTAATTTTTATATTGATTTTATTGTTTCATTGATTCCTTTAAGGAATGCTATAATTGTCGCTCCAACCAGTGGTACTCCATAAGGACTAACTAAAAAACCAATAATCAATACTTGTATTCCAGTGGTAACCTCTTTTCGTAAAAAAGATGCCACCGCTCCAAATATGCAAAATATCATCAGCAAATATAAAAGAGCTGTCCCTATGCTAAGAAGAAATGTCAGGAAAGCTATAATAATACTCAATAGCAAACTGATTGGAAATAAAACCACCTTTATTATCCATCTCATTGACACATCACCTCCTCTTTAACGAAAGTATTTATGTAGCGGCTTAAAACACTTCTCAATCTCATAAACGCCTCCTTTTCGATATTTTATCAAATTTTTATATTTTTTAAATAGGGATACAGTGCTGAAAGCCCCAATTTATCAAGCTTTTTTCTCTGTATCCCTATTATATCTCAAGCCCATTTAGTATGTGATAAACTATTCATGTCCATTTAGGATACCTCCTTTGATTTAATGTGGTTGGCGAACCTGCATTTACTATATCATTGGAGGTTTTTCTCTGTAAGCTAAAGTAATTTCAACCACCCGCATAGCAGGTGGTTTATTTGTTTCCTACTCGTTTTTCGGAATACGAAAAACTCGTTTAACGGAAACAGGGCCTTGCCCTAACAACAAAAAACGATCACTCCCACATTACTGTAAGAGCAATCGTTCCCGCACCTATAAAATCATCATTTGTTTTTCAGCTTTATTGGAGACTTTGCATTGCCATCCCTATAGATAACACCTTCTTCTATCAGAGGATTTATAACTTCAGCCAAAAATTGGCTCCTTCTTTTATAACTTGTAACTATCTGAAGCTCCTTCACATGCTTTGATTCTTCTGTTCTTAGAATCTCCAAAACCTTTTGTCTATCAGATAACTCGTCTTGTACCACCAACATTGCACTATCTTCGTATATAAGATCAAATAACCGCAGATCAAGGAACCCAGGATAGATCAAAACTCCAGGTTGCAAATGCTCTGCACTGCCTTTATAACTTTCAACCATTGTTTGAAATCCTGTTCCACCACGTTCCATCAAATTTGCCATATCTAAACACGCTGCTATAATCGAATTTCTCCGGATAGAAAGAATAGAGCCTATCGGATATCGATCATAGCTCTTTGGCAATAGCCATGGCCCCGGGGACACAATATCAATCCGGTCAATATAGATGTCAACATCAATCTGTGTGCTCTGTGTGCCGGCAATGGAATAATCTCAATGTGCAATCGCATTCACTAATGCCTCTCTAATGGCTTCTTTGGGATAGGCACGAACCTCTTCACGACCACCTGACTCCGTTTTTCGCCATCCGGTTCGTGTATTCCTCTCTATAAAGTTCAATGCATTTTTAAAAACTTTAGCTAGGGAACCTTTATATCTTCTACGGTCCAGCACTGTGCCTGTTTTATCTTTTCCTTTCCAAAGCCGACAGTAAATTAACGAGTCATCACCATCATAGTCATCACTAAACATAAGAAAACCAGATTTTGCATACCCTTCCTTCGAAATGATTTCTTCATTTTGAAAATCCTTAATAGTAGGCATGGATGACTCTTCTCTGTATTCCCTGCACAAATCAAGATACTCTCTCCATTGATTTTCAGCATAAAGTATTTCACTTGTTTCATTATCAACCCCAAATTTTCTTTTGGATAATGAAATAATATCTTCCGGTGAAGCCGGGGTTGAATTCCCATCCCCTTTTATATATACAGTTTCATTAAAATCTCCTTCTTTGTATCTCACAACAGAATCAGCTTGAATAACATTGACAGCTAAAACAAATTTCTCTGCATCTGCATCAACACTCCTCATCATATAGCGAATTTTTGCATGTGGGAAAATATACCTATCATTAATTTTTGCTATCATTAATTTTGTTTTATCAATTTCATCCAAATCAATACCAAAAGCCTCCCCACTATCAGAGACTCCGGCAAACATGGTTCCACCATTGCCATTTGCATATCCCACGATAGTTTTAGCCCATTTAATCGGTTTATCAGGGTTTAACGTGGCTTTATATTCATGCTCTGTATCTTCCGCAATTACATCCGGATATAATTCTTTTATTTTCATCCAAACGTCTCCAAGATTCTTTTTATAAAACATACCAAACATTTCGGAACATTACGGACACATTATGGAACATTGCAAATTTCAATGAATATGTACACTGTCTACTCAAAAAAGCCCTAAATGCCTATTTTGCTATTCCAATAACATTGCGAGACATTTCGGAACATTATTTTTTCCGTAAAGAATGACTTATGTTTTATACCCTTTTTGCAATCTGAGAAAGTTCTCCTCTTACAGACAACAATCGATTTCTCACATCAATTCGCGCCCTCTCTTTTCCCGTTAATAAATAGTCCGTACTGATATCCAATACACAAGCAATTTCTACTAATAGTTCATGAGGACAGTTCCTGTGTCCCCCAAGAATGTTCCTTAAATGTTGAATACTTATATTCACACTCTCGGCGAACGCTTCCTGCGTGTATCCCATAACTTTGATCTGCTCTTTGATTCTTTTTCCGCACTCTTTTGCATCATAATACATTTTTCCTTTTCTTCCGATTTGAAATTTCAAAATCTGAAATCAATCGGACCGATGGTGTACGTAGCTACAAAAGACAAAGAAAACGGCCATTCTTGTATCTAAGTGCAAAAACAGCCGTTCTCTCTATCTTCTTCCCGGAAAGTCACGCCTACCGATCGTTAAGATTTCAAGCAAAATTGCTTTTTCTTAAAAAATCCTAACTCACGCACGTCACACCAATCGTTTTATGGAACATTTAATCTACCGTTTAATTTTCATTTTGTGTGTACTCTCACGTATACTATAGCGTTTAATTTATCGTTTAATCTTTAAATCTAATCCCACATTTAATAGAAAAACCCAGAACATGCCGTCACAGCATATTCCAGGCTAATTCAATATTCTTATTTTTCTACAACAGCGTATCTATCATTCTCTCTACTATAAAAAACTCAGTTCATGACATGATAACACTCCTTAATTTTCTGCTTTTGCCACTCACTGAGCTTATTAAAAGCTTTCAATCCAATCCTGAAGGCCGGCTTCCGATACATCTTTAGTGAAACGGCGTCCTTTCAACCATCTGCCGCTTCCTGCAAGAGCTTCCATATTAGAAGAACTCTTGCTAATGCCGCTGCTTGCCGATGTGCAGAAGGGAATTACTGTGATACCATCAAAGCTATACTTCTCCACAAAAGTATCCATGATACGTGGTTCTTCTCCCCACCAGATTGGATAGCCCAGATAAATGGTGGTATATCCAGAAAGAGAAAGCTCTTCGCCGCCGATCTCAGGACGAATATTTTTATCATTCTGTTCTGTCGTGGAACGGCTGCCGGAGTCGTTATAATCCAAATCTTCTGGGCTATAGGCTTCTACCGCCTGTATCTCATAGATATCTCCACCCGTAAGAGATGCAATCCGTTCTGCCACCCCCTTTGTGGTACCTGTCACGGAGAAATACACGATCAGGACATCGGAATGAGATTCAGGAACGTCTGTTTCACCAGAGATGGCCTTGGAAGACTCTTCTGAAGCCGCGCTGTCTTCCGCCTGCTTTGTTTCTGATTCTTCATCAGATGCAGTCTGCGACCCTGCCTCGGATATATTCGACGTACTGCTTCCACATGCGGTAAAGGATAAAAGCAAAAGCAGAGCCACAATACCCGAAAATAGAGTAATTATTTTATTAAACACGTCAGATCCTCCTTTTTTGTCTTTACAGTTGCATACAAACTATATCCCTTTCTGCATTTCCTTATCAGTACGCGACTCACCCCAAAGCCTTATAGCTTTTTTCATCTACAGCTTCCAGCCATTCCGCTTTGCATTCTTCTCCGTCAACTTCTATGGCAAGATGCGAAAACCACGAATCCGGAGCAGCTCCGTGCCAATGCTTTACATTCGCCGGAATATTGATAACAGTCCCGGGAGTAAGCTTTACGGCAGCCTTACCCCATTCCTGATAGTAGCCTCTTCCGCCAACGCATATAAGCATCTGTCCGCCACCGCTCTTTGCATGATGAATATGCCAGTTGTTTCTGCAGCCCGGCTCGAAGGTGACGTTAAAAATCGGAACCTGCTCCGTGGAAACAGGTGCAAGGTAGCTCTGACCAACAAAGAACTCTCCATAAGGATTCGGATCTCCGATTGGGAAAAAAATTGTGTTTTGATACTTATCTTTTTCTGTCACTTCCTCTTCTTTCTCGTTCCAGACTTCCTTTGCAAGTCGAAAGACCGCCCAGCCCTTCGGCCAGCCTGCATACATGGTCGCATGAGTAATGATGGCTGCAATCTCTTCCTTGGTTACTCCGTGAGCCTTGGCATTCTGCAAATGATAACTCAGAGAGGAATCAGTGATACCGGAAGCCATCAAAGATACAACTGTGATGATACACTTTATCTTTACATCAATAGCTTCCTCATTCCAAACCTCACCAAATAGCACATCGTCGTTAAGATGCGCAAACATGGGGGCAAATTCTCCCAGCTGATTTCTTCCTGCTGTCTGTACGATTTTTTCAGTCATTTTTCACTTCCTCCTTTACAAGCTTCTGGTCACCTGTTGACCAGACATGTTTTTCTTTCGCTGCTGCAGGCTTATTCTGCGCCATCACACCTGCAAGCAGATGCGGCACATAGGGTTCCTCAAGATAAAAGATTTCTTCCGGTGTCAGTGTAATATCTACTGCCTTTACCGCGCCGTCAATGTGATGGAACTTCGTCGCACCTACTACCGGCGACGTTACTTTTGTCAGCAGCCAGGCTAATGAGACTTCTGTCATACTCACATGGTGCTTTGCTGCAAGCTCCGCCACACGCCCTATGATTACATTATCCTGCTCTGCTGTCGAATCATATTTAAACTTTGCGTATTGATCTTCGACAGCTCGTTTCGTACCGCCTTCTCCCGGAAACCTGGACAGCCGCCCGGACGCCAATGCACTATAAGGTGTAAGCGCAATGTTTTCTTCCTTGCAATATGGCAACATTTCCCGCTCTTCCTCGCGAAAAATCAGATTATAATGTCCCTGAATAGAAACAAACTTGGCAAAGCCTTCCTTTTCCGCCAGGGCATTTGCCTTGGCGATCTGCCAGGCAAAGCAGTTAGATATACCGATATATCTGGCTTTACCCGCCTTCACAATACGATTCAGTCCATCCATAATGTCATAGATCGGTGTCTGCCAATCCCACATATGATAGATATAAAGATCCACATAATCCATGCCAAGATTTCTTAGGCTCGTGTTGATCATATTTTCAATATGCTGCTGACCACTGATACCTTGTTCAATTTCTTCTGGCGTTCTTGGCAGAAATTTTGTCACGACAACTACATCCTCACGCCTGGCAAAATCACGGAGCGCTCTGCCCAAATACTGCTCGCTGGTACCGCTCTGGTAGGCGATCGCCGTATCATAAAAGTTGACACCCAGCTCCAGTCCATGCTTGATGATCTCCCTGCTGTGCTCTTCATCAATCGTCCAGTTGTGCTGCCCGCGTCCGGAATCACCGAATCCCATGCATCCCATGCAAATCCGTGATACGTTTAATTCTGAATTACCGAGTTTTATATACTTCATTCTTTCTCCTTCCCAAGCAATTTTATTGCATTATCGGCATAAATCTTTTCTCTGATATCATCATAATCTGTATTTGTGTCGAAGTGCTTTTTCTTAGCAATAATAACCTTTGCCGGTGAATGCGGAAAATCACTGCCATAAACGATGTGATCATCTGCCGCAACCATGCGAAGCATCTTCAGCTGTACCGGTTCCGGATCACCCGCAACATCAAAATACAATTTTTCAAACTCCGCTCGCACATCCACAGTCTCCATCATTCTCATGGAAGCGAACATACCTGAAACTCCGGTAATGACATTTTCCGGACGTTTTCTGGCTCTGCATGGATGGATAATGACAAGAGCCTGTCTACGATTCCACTCCTCCATGACCGTATCAAAAAGCGGATTTCCAAGGTAAATGCCACCCATGTTTGTAGCGACCTTCATGCCCGAAGCACCAAGGATATCGCATGCATAAGCAGTCTCTGCCAAAGCTCCCTCTATATCCGGTAATGGAACAAGTCCGGTAAACCCGAAGCGCTCCGGGTATTGTCTGACTATTCCTGCTTCCTCCGGCAGCAACCAAGGCGCCGGTAAGGAAACCGTATATGTTGTTTCGCAAAAGCAACATAAGAATACATCCCATACTCAAAAATACCGCCGTATAGATAAAGTCAATTCTCTTAAATTGGAATTGAACAGAATAATAGGCACTGTCTGAATAAATAGCACCAAAGAACAAAACCATAGCTGCCGTAAACAATCGGTTTGCAGACGGATTTTTCAGGAATTTAAACGCGATTGTGATAAGGTTTAGTGCAATGACTATAAAATAATGACTGAACATTAGACGAAGTGCCCGATCTACCCGGTGATGGTCACAAAGGTAGTGAATCTGCAAAATGTAGTAGCCGAAAAGAAGCAGAATAACCAAAAACACCAAAATCGGCTGCATAGAGAAGCTCTTTACATCAAAAAATTCCGTCACACCGACAATTCCCTCTCCAAAGGTAATGATTGTGATCAATTCAAACCGCTCTGCAAGGTGAGGAAAACTGATGATATCTGCACTAAAATTTCCCCGGATGAAAAAAGGAAGAAAGGCACCGGCCAGTACCGCCGCCACATCCAGCCAGATAATAAGATGACCGGCATGAAGAAGAGAAGCAAAAAATGCCGCAGCATAAAGCAGACAACCGGCAAAAAGAATTGTCAGGGAATTTCGGGCTGCTCCTGTATCCAGCACCTTCACAACAGCCTGAATCAGATACATTCCGGCTACACACAGCAGCATGACCAGCATTGACAGATTAAAGGTCACTGACATCTCATTCCATTTTGGTGAAATCGTATTTGCCATATAGACCGCTGCCGTCATATTAACCACTGTAAAGCCATATTCATACCATTTCCAACTGCCATATCGATTTATGTAATTCGTCAGATAAAGCCATGCCTGCAGGATGACAAGACAGACCACCAGATAACGAAAAAATCCGGAAAGTGAGATCAGCCCACCCTCCGGTTCTTCAATCAGCATAGTAAGCCTGGAAATCGCATATACATAGAGCAAATCATAAAAAAGCTCGATCAGCTCTACTCTTTTCTCTTTTATGAGCATACCCTTGCTGCCTCCGTTTCCATTCTCTTACAGCACCTCTTTAAGCCATTGGCGAATTTCTGCTTCATCCGGGCGGTTGATTTGCCTTCCCTTTTTCCACTCTACATCAATGCTTACATCCTTATGAAGGGCAATGTCGCTTCTGCCGACACCGCTGCCGCCGGAGGTACAGAATGGAATCAGCTTTTTCCCGGAAAAGTCATAGCCTTCCAGAAAAGTGTCTATAATCCTCGGAGCCACTCCCCACCAGATCGGAAAGCCTATCGTCACCGTATCATAAGCTTGCATATCCAATACATTGCCGGCAATTTCCGGTCTTGCAAAAGGGTCATTCATTTCAATGCTGCTGCGGCTTTTCTTGTTCATCCAATCCAGATCTGCTGCGGTATAGACATCCTTAGGGATGATCTCATAGAAATCCGCGCCCGCAATTCGGGCAATCTCCTCGCCGACTCGTTTCGTTACGCCACTGGCGGAAAACACTGCTACTAAGATTTTTCGTGCCATTTTTCTCCTTCCTAGATCAGTTCATCTTCCCACAGTCTCCGACCTTTTCACCGGTTACAAAATATTCATAGGTTGGGAACTCAAAGAGCACCGGTTTAAAAGTATGGTAGTCGATCTTTCCCTGCTCGTTCAACACAGCTTCATCCGCATAGGTCGCAAGGATCTTGCAGATAAAATGATCGAAATGCTCCAATTCATAATTGCCATCTACTTCACATTCGATAGATACCTTTGCCGAATCAATCAGCGGAGTGCCGTTTTCTCCCATTGTCCAGGAAAAGGCTTTTGACTTGTCTACTCTGTTTCCGCTGATGGTTCCCATACGATCCGCATCCTTCAGCCAGGATTCATCCACGATATTCACAGAAAGCTTCCCGTTTTCACGAATGCCCTGATTAATGTAATGTGCCTGTACCAAAGACACCATGAGGTGGCTGTGCGCTACTGTTCCGGCATGTGCCACTAGTGTCCAGGTCGGCTGTTCCTTTACCATTGCCCCAACCACAATCACCGGACAGGGATACAATGCTAAGCTTGCTCCGATATTCTTCTTACTCATTTTATTTCATCTCCTTTTCCCACATACGGATTACATTAAGCTCCAAATTGTCCGCTGTTCTTTCAAGCTCTGCTGTTTCTTCTTCCGTTAATGTAATATTTGCCGCCTTCACAGCATCCAGAACCTGATTTTCCTTGGTCACGCCAATGATTGGCAGGGTTCCCTTTGCGATTGCCCAGGCAACCGGAATCTGTGCTGTAGCTACCCCGTATTTTTCTGCCAGTTTTTTTAAGTTTGCATTCAAAATCTCCAGCTTGCCAAGCACAGGATTATAGGTTTCAGCTCTGGCTGAACCCTCCGGCATAGGATGCTTTGTATCATATTTACCGGAAAGTGCTCCCTGCTCCAATACCATATAGGCAAAAAAGGTAATGTTATTTTCCCTGCAATATGCAAGAATTCCCGAGTCCTTAGAAGAACGATTAATTAAACTGTAATGATTCTGCACCGCAGAAAGTCTCAAACCATGTGCCCTTAAGATTGCATCTGCTTCACGAATCTCTGAAAGATTATGATTGGAAACACCAATCATTGGAACCTTATCCTTCCCCTCAAAGTATTTTGCCAGCTCCTCAATCCACTTCGGAGCACCAGAAACATTATGAATCCAATAGATATCGAAATGCTCAAGTTCCATGAGCGCAAGCTGCATTTCAATCATGTCAGCCATAGCTGTCGGCGAAGATGGATCTGCACACTGTGGCGTAAATTTATCAGATAAAAGATAAGACCCTCTCGGAAGCTCCTTCAAAAATCCTGCAAGGACTTTTTCGGAAGTGCCCATGCCATAAGCGTAAGCTGTATCCCAAAGATTCAGCCCATTTTTCATTGCCGTGTCAAAGATTGGCTTCAAATCCCCGGCAGTAAAGTTGTTTCCAAAGGTTCCGTCATTACCCCATGCCCATGCGCCAAGCGCGATTTTTGGTAATTTTGTCATAGATATATACTCCTTTTATAAAAATTTATTGTCATCCGTTTATTCATTCACCCAAAAGCCGAACTAGGCAGCTGTAAATGAGTTCATAAACAGTCTGATACACATAATTGATGCCCGCCTCCTTCATGGAAGCTCTCTGTTTTTTTGTAACCTCTGTATAGGGATAAATCCCGAACATAAAGGGGAAAAAGATATAAATAAAGTTCTGAATATCCATCACGCTCATATCCGAACAAAATTTTGTCAGCAACATGCACATCCTTTGCATAGAACCGCCGTAGGATTGTTTGAATATAGTAAGCATTTCCTGTCGGCTGCTAGCTTCCATGTCATAGTTATTCATGGAAAGAAGCTTTAAAAGCTGTTTCCTTTCTGCCAAAGACTCGGCAATTTTATCAGCCAGCTCTGCCTTCGTCAGTTGTTCATTTTCTTCAAGAATACCGGTTAGCTGCTCGTTCCAGAGATCATATTCCCGCTTAAAAAGTGCCAGAAATATTTCTTCTTTCGTTTCAAAATAGTTATAAATCGTAGGGCGGGAAAAGGATGTGATATTACCAATTTCCTTTAATGTAATCTCACGGAAGCTCATTGTCTGATAAAGCTGTTCGCAGGCATTGATAATCTCCTCCCGTTTCTGTGCGATTTCTTCCGGCGTCCCTTTTCTCATACTCATATTTCCTCTCTGTTTTATATTGACACTGTGTCATCATGAATACTATATATCCATTCTGACACAGTGTCAATATAAAATTTTATTTTTTTAACATTCCCAACCACAAGACCGAATTACCCGTAACAGTTCCCATATGGCCAACTGCATATAGTTACCGCTCAACCAAAAAGAACTGCCATGCAGGAATTATTTTCCTACATAACAGTTTTACCTTTTACTACTATTCTTTCATTGACGATGAAATCAAAACCACTGGCTAACCCGGTGGTTTACTCACGCCCTATAAGGGCTCATTACCGGCGTTTGAGTCTAAAGACTCATCAAAAGGCTCGCCAGCCGCAAAACATTTATCTGCTGAGTTCCCTGAACTCAGTTATTTTTTGCTTTTATTTACCGCCTCACCCGTGAACGGGTCTATGTACTCTTTTAACGTCATTTGATCGTACTCTTGATCCTCTTTTAATTTATTATGAATTTCAACCACCCGCATAGCAGGTGGTTTATTTGTTTCTTACTCGTTTTTCGGAACACAAAAAACTCGTTTAGCAGAAACAGGGTCTTGCCCTAACAAAGAAAAACCCCAGAAACACAAGGTTTCTGAGGTTTTGTATGCATTTTCTCGTCCCAAACGATTATCTCTTTGAAAACTGTGGCGCGCGTCTCGCTGCTTTGAGACCGTATTTCTTTCTTTCTTTCATTCTTGGGTCACGAGTTAAGTAACCGGCTTTTTTAAGTACAGGTCTAAAATCAGCATCTACATGAAGTAATGCTCTTGCAATACCATGTCTGATAGCTCCTGCCTGTCCTGTATAACCACCACCATGAACGTTTACTAAAACGTCATATTTATCTACAGTTTCTGTAGCTGTAAGTGGCTGACGAACGATAACTTTTAAAGTTTCTAAACCAAAATATTCGTCGATACTTCTTTTATTTATTGTAACTTTACCTGTTCCAGGTACAAGATATACTCTTGCGATTGATTTTTTTCTTCTTCCTGTTCCGTAGTATTTTGCACTAGCCAATGTCCTTTACCTCCTACTAAAATGTTAATACTTCTGGTTTCTGAGCTTCATGTTTATGCTCTGCACCAGCGTATACGAAAAGTTTTTTTAACATTGCTCTTCCCAAAGGTCCCTTTGGAAGCATGCCTTTTACTGCAAGTTCAACAACTTTTTCCGGCTTCTTTGCCAAAAGTTCTCTCAAAGTTGTCTCTTTCATTCCTCCCACATAATCAGAGTGGTTGTAATAAATTTTCTGATCCAACTTTTTACCTGTTGTTTTTACTTTTTCTGCATTTACAACGATTACATAATCACCTGTATCAACATGTGGTGTGAATTCAGGCTTATTTTTACCTCTTAATACTTTTGCGATTTCTGAAGTAAGACGACCAAGGGTCTGTCCTTCAGCGTCCACAACATACCATTTTCTTTCAATCTTATCTGGATTAGCCATAAATGTTTTCATGGATGTACCTCCTACTAATTGTCAATTATTTACTTTTAAAATTTATAATGTAAAATGCTCCACCGGGGCTTTGGTTTCACACTTACGCACTTTTTCATACCGATATATTATATCTATAGTAGGGTACAATGTCAATTCTTTTTCTTCATTTGTTCAAATTTTGTTTTGTCAAGCTTTTAGTGCAAGAGTTTTTCAAAAAATTTATCTTTGGTACTTTCTTCCATTTTTATACATGTGTTTTAGTGCAAAATAGGCAGACTCCCCCCTTGGCATTTCCTTCTTATTTTTTGATTTTCAAGGTGCCTTCTTTTCATGATAGGATCTGTTGACATTCTATTTCAAATAGCTCTCTTGCACTGTGCCATCCTAATATTTCCCTTGGATAGTCATTCATCCAGTCTTCGAGCTTTTGAACGGCTTTTCTTGTCAAATGTTTAAAATCGGTTCCCTTTGGAAATACTCTTCTTATAAACCTATTGTTATTCTCATTGGTTCCTCGTTCATAAGAAGAATAAGCATGACAATAATATAATAGCGTCCTTTTTTCTTTTTTATTCAATATAGACTTCTCAATACCTTTAGTATCTGAAAATTCTACTCCGTTATCTACAGTAATCGTCTTAAACAAGTGTTTAAATTTACTGCCCCACTTTCTTTCTAACCTATGAAGTGCTGAGACTACAGAGTTTGTTGTTCTATCGGGTAGAAGTATAATAATTTCTTTTCTTGTCTTTCTTTCTGTCAAAACAAGCAAAGTTTTTAAAGATCCATTTCTTTTTCCTACCACAGTATCCATTTCCCAATGCCCGAATTCCTTCCTATACTTTACATCCTTATGCCGTTTTTCTATACTCGTTCCTTTAAATACTCTCTTTTGAATCGGCTTGTTTTCTTTTTTCTTCCTTCTTTTTCCTTGTAAAGGTAGCCATTCTTTTTTTATAAGTAATATACCCTTATTAATATATGAGTAAACAGTTTGTCGTGTGATTTCCACACTAAACTTCTTTTTTTCGCTTTTAGCCAAAGCTAGAGCAGCTCCTGGAGAATAGTGTTTTTCCTCAATTGTATTCTCCAGAAATGAAGCCAAGGCGTAGTCTTTTCCTATTTTTAAATCTCCACCCTTGTTTTTTAAGTGCTCTTTGTACTTTGCATAGCTTAATTCAGGACTGTAACGATTTTCTTCACTTAAATCTGAATTTGTATGAATATATGCCCCTTTTTTTATTTCTCTATAAATTGTAGAAGTGTTAAAACCTAAAAGCTTTGCAATTTCACATACTTTTATCTTGCTTTTAAGTAACACTTCTAATTTCAGCCGATCCATGTAGGTCATATGCTTATACATCTATTTTCTTTCCTTCCTTGGTGTTCCAGTCGAACACAACCACTTTATTCTTGTATAAGGTCTTCCACATTCCCCCCACTTTTCTTATATAATATCATATAGTCTAAGCAATCCAAGGCTTCTTTTTCTATTGTATTTTCTTTTAAAATGTATCTTATGACGGCATCCGATAATTCTTCTTCTAAAGCCTTTTTTATTAGTTTTGTCTGCCATTCAAACAAAAGGGATGAAACAGAAAAAATCTGCTTTAAAACACTCTCTTTACCGTATAATAATTTTTGCATAGCTTCTTCTTTCTTCTTTTTCATTTCCTCTTCTTCAAAATATAAAAGTTCTTCTTCACTATAGACATATCCTGTTATTTCTTTTTTATCTGCATAGCTTTTCTGTTCATTTTCCATATACCTTTCATTTTGAGACCCTCTTAAAAGTTCCTTGTCTGTATCTTCTAAATAGTCATCAAGCAAGTAGAAACATGGATTAATTTCTCTCCTGTCTTTTATTTCCATTCCACTTTTTTCTCTAAGTTCATTAATCTGTTCACTTTCCAGATAAACAACTTCTTTTATTTCTTCTTTTCTTGTGATTTTTCCATAGTTTTTATAATTACCTGTTTCTTTTGTTGTGATAATCGGGTGAATATAACGTCCTAACTTCATTGCATTTTTCCATTCCAACATCTTTTTTGTTTTAAACTTAAAGTCATAAATTGGTGCTTCTCCCTCAATAAACACAAGGCATTTTTCTTTGTTCATTCGTGCAACTTCATCGGGCGTCATAAGTTCACGTCCCATTTTATCAAAGCCCATAGATGTCCCTTTTCCTTTATTGTTACTTAAAGAATCATTCTTTTTATCTATCGTCGCTTTCGATAAAAGTTTAGAAATATATTCATGAGTAGATACTGCACTTCGACCGGCACCCAAAAAAAGCATAACTGTACAGGCATCTAAAAGGATTTCCCATGTATCATTTTTATAAAGCTGTTTTAACTGTGATACTGCTTGAAGAAACATGATAACAGAAATATTTCTACTTCTAAGCGTAGTAATCAGCTTTTCAAAATTATCGGGACGTGCACCATTTGCAAACTCATCCATCCATATTTCTACCGGAATAGGTAAAGAACCCTCGTATTTTTTCGCTTCTCGTATTAAGGTTTGAAAGAGAACAGAATAAAACATAGCAATAATAAAATCAAAAGACCGATCTTCGTCTGGAATACATAAAAAAACAATGGTTCTTGTTTTCTTATCTCTGTAATATCCCGTTCCTAGAAATTCCAAATGAAATTCATCTTTAGAAGAGAAAATACTTTTTGCAGCTTCCACTTCCATAAATTTAAACTTAGAATGACACATTAATATAATTGATTTTACAGTATCGGTAGCTCCTTCCTTTAGCTTTTTATAGTTTACAACCGCAGGATGATTACTTCCTTTGTTTTGGTTTGGATATTTTTCATTTAAGTCAATTTCCAAAGACTCCATCTTTTCTTGTAAAACCGTAATAACTTCTTTTTTATTTATTCTTGCTATTTTTGATTCATCACAAATCAAATCATAAACTTTAACTAAATTAGGATTTTCATCTTCCAACCATATATAATAAAAGCAAGACATCAAAAATAAAGTCACACCATCTTCCCAAAAGGGATCTCCGCTATGCTCTACCTTTTGTGTCATGCTTTTTTGTAAAGTCATAACAAGGCGAATAAGCTCTACTTCCGATGTAATATATACAAACGGATTAAAACAATTAGATTCATCAAAATTATTGGAAATCAAATCCAGTACCTTAATCTGATACCCTCTTTCCTTCATTGCATTTCCATACTTTTTTAGCAAATCCCCTTTTACATCTAAAACAGCAACTGAGCCTGATGTCGTTAGAATGTTTGGGGCAACAAGAAGATCGG
>DATCYL010000255.1:0-2441 GCA_036570305.1 Lachnospiraceae bacterium | reverse complement strand
AGTGCTATTAAGAGATATCTTAAAAAAGAAAAAAATAATAAAAGGAATACTTCTTCCTTTGCTTGTGCTTTCTTTGATTTTTTCTCCGGTATTTTTAGAAATCAAGGGATATGAAGCGGTAAAAGTCTTCTTACCTAATTATCATTATTTGGAGAGCTTTTCAAAAGTAAACAGTTTAATAGGATTTGGGGTTTATGCAGGAAGTGTATCTTTTCTTTCTTTTGTGGTTCGCTTTCAAACAAATCTAAAGAAAATTTTTAAAACATTGATTTCAAGAGAAACTAAATACTAAATTTTAAAAATAAAAACTGCCGGGTTAAGACTCGATTTTTCTACTATAATAGGTAAGAAAAATAACTCTTAAAACCCGGCAATTTTTATAATCACACAAAGCAGATTAAGTCTTAGACTTTGGTAATCATATAAAAATTAAAAGATTTGATTTAAATAAGTTATATGTTTTATTATACTACATAATCAAAGTAACTATTCTAATAATAAATAGAAGTGAGATTATGTACATAATAGGATGAATTTGTTTTGCTTTTCCTGTTCCTAATTTGATAATTACCCAAGAGAGCATACCGAACATGATACCGTTTGCAATAGAGTAGGTCAAAGGCATCATAAGCATTGCAAGGTAACCGCTTAAAGCATCTGCCATATCTCCGTCAAAGTTCATCTTAACGATAGAAGAAGCCATTTGGAATCCCACATAAATCAATGCAGAAGCAGTTGCGAATGCAGGGATAGCTAAAAACAATGGAGATAAGAATAAAGCAACGATAAATAAGATACCGGTTGTAAGTGCTGTAAGGCCGGTACGACCTCCTTCAGCAACACCGGAAGTAGACTCTACAAAACTGGTGATTGTAGAAGTACCCAGGCATGCACCTACGCAAGTACCGATTGCATCTGCCAGTAAAACTCTACCGGCTTTTGGGAGATTTCCATCCTTATCTAAAAGATTTGCTTTATCAGCTACTCCGATTACGGTTCCGACAGTATCAAACATATCTACAAATAAGAATGAGAAGACAATAACTAAAAACTCTGTAATATGAGACGCTACCCATGAAAAATCAAAGGAGAAAAAGGTAGAAGAGATAGATGGTGGTACAAATCCCTTAACTGAAAAAGATGGAATTAAGGAATATACACCTGCTTCTACATCAACAACATACCATCCGCTAAGTTCAGCGATGATTCCTAAAATCCAAGTCAGTAAGATTCCCCAAAGAATAGCACCTTTGATTCTATAATGACTCATGATGGCAATAGCTACAATACCAATAAGACAAAGTGCTACACCCGGAGAAGAGAAACTTCCCAAACTTACTAAAGTAGAGTCATTTTTTACAGCAATTCCTGCTCCTTGTAATCCGATAAATGCAATGAAAAGCCCGATTCCGGCAGTAATGCCGTATTTTAAATTCATGGGAATTGAGTTTACAATTGCTTCACGGAATTTAAAGAAAGACAGTAAAATAAATACAAAACCTTCCACAAGTACTGCTGCAAGAGCAATTTTCCAAGGATCATTGATGCCCTGCAAATCACCAAGACAAACAGAAAATGCAAAGTATGCATTTAGTCCCATACCGGCAGATAAAGCGATGGGATAGTTGGCTAAAAATGCCATAAGAAATGTTGCAAAAGCGGATGCAATTGCAGTCGCAGTAAATACTGCACCGCCATCCATACCGGAATTGCTAAGGACGTTGGGGTTTACAGCCAAGATGTATGCCATAGTTAAAAATGTAGTAATACCGGCAATAATCTCAGTGCGCACCGTGGTATTGTGTTCTTTGAGTTTAAATAATTTTTCCATAAAACTCTCCTTCCTTTCGATTTACACATGCGTATTTTAGTATGTTTTATAGGGGGTGTCAATGGATTTTTGGTATTTGGTGGAAATGAAAATAATGTACTTGAGATAGAACAGGAAAAGCTTGTCTTTGGCTTGAGCCTACTATCGTAAGGGTATATAATAAAGAAATATTTAATAATAAGAAGTATTGGTCGGTAAGGAAAACATGGAGGAAAGATAATGTATGATATAAATTCTAAAGTGGCAGAAGAGTTTATTAGTGATGAAGAAATTTTATCCACTCTTTCTTATGCAAAAGAGCATAGTCAGAATAAAAGTTTGATTTTATCTATTTTAGAAAAGGCAAGGCAAGCTAAGGGACTTAACCATAGGGAAGCAGCTATTTTATTGGAGTGTAGGCAAGAAGATTTAATAGAGCAAATGTTTGCTACAGCAAAAGAATTAAAAGAACGTTTTTATGGGAATAGAATTGTTATGTTTGCGCCTCTTTATCTTTCAAATTACTGTGTAAACGGATGTACCTATTGTCCTTATCATGCAAAAAACAAACATATTCCGAGAAAAAAATTAAGCCAGGAAGAGATAAAAAAAGAAACTATAGCCTTGCAGG
>DATCYL010000254.1:0-6130 GCA_036570305.1 Lachnospiraceae bacterium | reverse complement strand
ATAATCCTATGACCATAGCGTTTGGCAATGCAGGAGAGATGGAAAAAGCCATAGCAATGCTTGATGAGGTAAAGGAATCCATTATCAATGCTTATGAAATCAAAATCGGAATGTCTAGAGCAAAACTATCTCATCTTATGGATGCAGAAACATGGATGGATGCAAACAAAGCGGTAGAATTAGGTTTTGCAGATGACATCATAAAAAGAAATGAAGTGGTAGATACAGAAATCCCACAAGTTTCTACGATGTATTCAAAGGCACAGGTGGTCAATTCACTGATGGATAAAGTGGCCACAAAATGCAGGATAGAAAATAAAGAAACAAATACAGGTGTTAAGGCGGACGAGTTAATGGACCGTCTTTTTTTAATGAAAAATTGGAGGTAGAAAAATGAGTAAGATTTTAGAAATGATTGAAAAGAGAAATAAGGCATGGGAAGGTGCAAAAGCATTTCTTGAAAGTAAACGTGATAAAGACGGTCTTATTTCTGAAGAAGATGCTTTAGTCTATGATGAGATGGAAAAGAAAGTTCATAACTTCAGCTTAGAAATTGAGAGATTGCAGAAGATGGAAGAACTGGATAAAGAGTTATCTAAGCCAATATCTGATGCAATTGTAAATAGACCAATGAAGGTTGAAGATAAACCGGAGAAAAAGGGCAGAGCATCGGATGAATATCGAAAGGATATGCTTAAGGCAATCAGAAGTAACTTTAAGCAGGTTACAAATCTCTTACAGGAAGGAGTGGACACCGATGGAGGATATCTTGTTCCGGAAGAATATGATAAGAGACTGATTGATGTTCTAAAAGAAAATAACATCATGAGAAGTCTTGGAACAAAGATTACAACATCAGGGCTTCACAGAATTACAGTTACTGCTACAAAGCCGGCTGCCCTTTGGGTTGAAGAAGGTGGGAAGATTCCATTTTCAGATGCAACTTTTGGGCAGATTACCATTGATGCATTTAAGCTTGCTGTAGGGGTGAAGGTAACAAATGAACTTCTTCATGACAGTATGTTCCCTCTTGAAAGCTATATTATAGAGCAGTTTGGTAAGGCAATGGGTAATGCCGAGGAAGATGCCTTTCTTAACGGAGATGGTAAGAAAAAGCCTCTTGGAATTTTCCATAAGGATGGCGGAGCTATGAATGATGTAACAACAGCAGGTGCAGCTATTTCATCTGATGATATTATCAGCCTTGTATATGCTCTTGGAAGACCATATCGTCAGAAGGCAAAGTTCATCATGAATGACCAGACCATTGCCATTATTAGAAAACTGAAAGATGGAAACGGAAACTATATGTGGCAGCCATCTATTAAAGAAGGAGAGCCTGATAGACTGCTTGGCTATCCGGTATTGACTTCAGCATATGCACCTCTTGTAGAAGCAGGAAAACCTGCTATTGCATTTGGCGATTTTTCTTACTACAACATTGCTGACCGCGGAACAAGATCTATGCAGGAGCTTACAGAACTTTATGCTGAAACAGATACGACAGGCTTTATTGCAAAGGAAAGGGTAGATGGGAAACTGATTCTTCCTGAAGCCGTTCATCTTTTAACTATCAAAGCAAAATAAAGGAGGGTGGTGCTGATTATGGTTGTAAGTCTTGATGAAATGAAAAACTATCTGAGGGTGGATACAAGTGAAGATGATGACTTAATCAGCACCCTTATAAAGTCTGCAGAGAAGATGTGCCTTGCTATAACAAGAAAAGAGGAAGATGAAATCATAAAAGAAAACTTTGAAGAATATAGGGTGGCAGTGCTATATGCCGCCGCCTATCTTTATGAACATAGGGAAGAGGCAGACCATCATGAACTCACGATTACACTTAGGTCTATGCTATTTGGAGTAAGAAAGGCGGGATTTTAATGAAGATATCACTTTTAAATGAACGCATTGAACTTCAAAAAAGTGTGGTTGAGGTAGACGAGATAGGAAATCACAAAAATGTGTGGGCTAAATACTACTCTTGCTATGCAACCATCAGTAGTGAAAGCCCAAAGGAAGAAACAAGTAGTGGTGCTATCTGGGATGAGAGTAAAATTGATTTTACCATTCGTTACAGTAGGGAAGTAGCTGATATTTCATCAATAGGTTTTAGAGTAGTTTTTCATAATTCTATTTATGAAATAGAAGGTATTGACCATATGAACTATAAGAAGAAAAGTATAAAACTTCACTGTAAGAGGTGCGAGAGATGAGTAAGGTAAAAATAGATAGCCTTTCATCTGAAGTAATGAAGGAACTTGAAAAATATGCTGATGTTACAACAGAAAATGTAAAAAAGGCAGTTCAAAATGCAGGAAAGACTGTGCGTGATGAAATTAAGGCTAGTGCTCCAAGTGATACAGGTAAGTATTCTAAAAGCTGGACTGTAAAAACTGTGAGAGAAACATCTAATAGCCTAGAGCTTGTTGTTCACTCAAGAAATAGATATCAGCTTACCCACCTTCTTGAATTTGGTCATGCAAAGCGTGGTGGAGGTAGAGTAGCTGCTAGACCACATATTGCAGCAGCTGAAGAAAAGGCGATAAGGGTATTTGAAGAAGAGATTAAGGAGGCTATTTCAAATGGATAGGTTACTTGAAATCATAAAAAGAATTGGACTTCCTAGTGCATATCACCACTTTGCAGAAGGTGAATCACCTAAGCCACCTTTTCTTATTTACATCTTGCCAACAAGCGATAACTTTTCAGCAGATGGGAAGGTGTACTTCAAAGCAAATGAAGTTCATATTGAAGTCTATACAGATTACAAAAATCTAGAAATAGAAAAGAAAGTAGAAGTCGTACTTGATGAGTACGGTATTTTTTATAACAAAACAGAGGTTTATATAGAGTCTGAAAAGCTCTATGAAGTCTTATATATTTTTGAAATGGAGGTAAATACAAATGGGAAATAAGGTAAAGTATAACCTTAAAAATGTTCATGCTGCAAAATTAAAGAAGGATACAAGTGGTGCATTTACTTATGAAAATCCAAAGGCAATACCGGGTGCTGTAAGTATCAGCCTTGATGCTGAAGGGGAGTCCAGTCCTTTTTATGCAGATGGGATTGTTTACTTTAGGTCTACTGCTAATAACGGATATAGCGGGGATTTAGAGATTGCTCTTATTCCTGAATGGTTTAGAACAGAAATTCTAAAAGAAGAACTGGATAAAAATGGTGTACTTGTAGAAAAAGCAAATGTATCTGAAACAGAAAAGTTTGCTCTTTTATTTGAGTTTGATGGAGATATTAATGCAATCAGGCACGTTTTATATAACTGCTCTGCATCAAGACCATCTATTGAATCTGAAACAAAGGAAGATACGATTGAACCGGGGACTGAAACGCTATCTCTTACAGCAGATCCAAGAGAAAATGGACTTGTAAAGTCAAGAACAGGGGATACCACATCAGCAGATACTTATGCTAACTGGTATAAAAGTGTGTATGTACCACAGGCTAAGACAGAAGCAAAACCTAAGTAGGAGGTATAACGATGCTTGAAAAAATAGTAAAAGTTGGAGAAGTCGATGTAAAGTTTCGTTCATCAGCTACTATTCCAAGGCTATATAGAATTAAATTTAAGAGAGATATATTCAAAGACCTATCAAAGCTAGAAAAAACTTTCAAAGCAAATGAGGGTTCATTTGAAATTGATGATCTTGAGATATTTGAAAATGTAGCATATATCATGGCTTACCATGCAGATAGAAGTATTCCGGGAAATATTGATGATTGGCTTGACCAGTTTGAGATGTTTTCTATCTATGAGATTCTTCCTGAGATACTTGAACTTTGGGGAGCAAATCTTGAGACGGAAGTTCAATCTAAAAAAAACTTCCAAAAAGTAGCAGGGAGATGACAACAGCCCTATTTCTACTTAGATGCGTGGAAATAGGGATAAGTATTTCTGAACTGGATTTACTTACAATTGGTATGGTACTAGATATTTGGACTGAAAAATCAAATGACAGCGTGAAATATAGTAAGGTGGCAGGTCAAGCTGAATTTGATAAGTTCTAATTTATCGTAAAATATGCTATAATTATTTGTTAGATAAATTATAATTTGGCTAAGAGGTAATTATCAATGGAAAGCAATGTTGAGTACATCAAGCTATTTATGGAATTTGAATCTATCGATATGCCTGTAGTATATTTTTATGAAGTCGACATAGATGACGACCGCTTTGCTCTTAGATCGATTGAAGTTTTTTCAAATAGGGATGTAAAACTAATTTATAACCTATATCGAGATGTAATAGAGGCTTGTCATATCCCTACAGTAGATGAACTTAACGAAAAGGTTTGGGGAGAAGGCTTTTTTGCAATTACAATTTCCAAAGAAGAATTTGATAGAATCTGGAATAGTAGAATTTATAGTGGTAGCTTGACGGCTTTCTAAATCCCAGTTTGCCTAATTGAATATTAAACTGTTTTTGAGACGCTTACTTAATGGTAGGTGTCTTTTTTATGTCCATTTTTAGGAAAGGAGGGATGTAAGTGGCTAATAGAATAAAGGGAATTACCGTTGAGATTGGTGGAGATACTACAGGTCTTGATAAAGCTCTTAAAGGTGTAAACTCTACAATAAAAAATACGCAGTCACAGCTTCGTGATGTAAATAGGCTATTAAAGCTTGATCCTTCCAATGCTAAACTTCTTGCTCAGAAACAACAGCTACTGCAAAAGGAAATTTCTGAAACTAAAAATAAACTGGATGCCTTAAAAGAGGCAGATAAGCAGGCAAAAGTACAGCTTGAAAATGGGGAGCTTGGTCAAGATAAATATGATGCCCTTCAAAGAGAAATCATTGAAACAGAAAACAACCTAAAGGCTCTTGAGGAAGAGGCGAAAAAAGTACCATCAGCACTATCTGTTTCCATGAAAGAGGCAGGAGATAAAATTAAAGCGGTTGGAGATAAGACTACCGAAGTTGGTAAAGGACTATCTACTCATGTAACAGCACCTATTGTAGCAATGGGTGCTGCTTCCTTATCTGCCTTTAATGAAGTCGATAAGGGAATGGATATCATCACGCAAAAGACGGGTGCATCCGGTAAAGCCTTAAAGGAAATGCAAGATAGCATGAAAAACCTTGCTACTTCCATTCCAACTGACTTTGAAACAGCGGGTTCTGCAATTGGAGAAGTAAATACTAGATTTGGACTTACAGGTCAAAAGCTGGAAGAACTATCCGGTAAGTTTATCAAATTCGCCCAGCTTAATAATACGGATGTATCTACTGCTATTGATAATACCCAGAAGGTCATATCAGCCTTCGGACTAAAAGCAGAGGATGCAGGAGCTCTGCTTGATACTATGAATGCGGTAGGTCAAAGAACCGGTATCAGTATGGATACTCTTGCAAAGAGTATGGTAACTAACAGTGCATCACTTCAGCAGCTAGGATTTTCTGCATCTGATGCAGCAAACTTTCTAGGAAATGTTGAAATGTCAGGAGCCGATACATCACAGGTTATGACAGGTTTGTCTAAGGCACTTTCTAACGCAACAGCAAGCGGAAAGCCTATGAAAGAGGCACTAAAAGATATCCAAGACAGCATGGTTAATGCAAAATCTGATACAGAAGGACTTGAAGTAGCAATCGGTCTATTTGGTAAAAAAGCGGGTCCTGCAATCTATCAGGCTTGTAAAAATGGTTCACTTTCTTTTGAAGAACTGGGAACATCCTTAAAAGATAATCTTGGAAATGTAGATAGCACTTTTAATGAAACTTTAGATCCTATTGATAAGTTTAAGACTTCCATGAACAGTCTAAAGATAGTGGGCGCTGATGTTGGAAATTCTCTGATGACAGTACTTCAGCCAATGCTTGAGAAATTTGCTGAAGTGATGAAGTCCTTAAGTGAAAAATGGAATAGCCTATCTCCCAGTATGCAGCAGGCTATTGTAAAGATAGCCCTTATTGCTGCAACTGTCGGACCGGTACTTGTTGTCATTGGAAAAGTTATTACTGCAGTTGGAACAATTACTTCTGCTCTTGGAGGACTTATTGGACTACTTGGAGGAACAGCAACTGCAACTACAGCAGTAGGTGTGGCAGGAGGAGCAAGCGCAGCGGGAACAGCAGCCGCAGGTACTGCAGCAGGTGGAGCAGCCGTAG
>DATCYL010000253.1:0-8681 GCA_036570305.1 Lachnospiraceae bacterium | reverse complement strand
TCCGTCACTAAAGTCTGATTACATTTCTTATAATTTAAAGAAATATGATTTTTAATAAAAAATAAAGAGTAACGTTTCAATAAAGGACGCAAAATATCATCTAAATCATAGCTTTTGATATAAAAATCTCTGTCCGTATTTACCAGCTTTAAGTATGCCAATGCCATATTGGTATAGCTTTCTATAGAAATGAGATTCATTCTGATTTTTTCTTTTTCCTCAAATCCTTCTTCACTTATACTTAATTCCTCTGAGAGTAGCTTTGCTGCCGTAATTGGTGTTTTTATCTGGTGAATCCACGTCAAAAAATAGGCATCCAACTCCCCTTTTAAATCATCCTTCTCTTTTTCCAGACGACGGACACATGCCTTTAAGTCTTCCTCTTCTGTCTGTCTATCTACCTCTTTTTTACTTTTTACCCATAAAAAAGGAAATATAAAAAGAAAAAAAAGACCCTCTATTTGAGTACCTAAAAAATATCCTTCCATAGGAAGATTACCTGCATAAAAAATCAAAAACCAAAGCAGACTAAAAAGCAAAAATAAAAGTAATATAGATTTTGCCTTATTAACAAAAATACCTAGCCTTTTTTTATTGTAATCCATAACCCATTCCCTTTTTTGTAACAATCAAATCCCCAACTCCTATTTCTGCCAATTTTTTTCTCAATCTGGCAATATTGACCGCTAAAGTATTGTCATCAATAAAATCATCACCACTCCAGCATTTTTCCATAATCCTTTCACGACTTACAAACTTTCCTCCACCTCTAAAAAGAGTCGTTAAAATAGATAACTCTGTCTTAGTTAATTCTATAAATTGTCCTTTGACCTCCAGTTTTGCCTCATCTGCATACAGATAACAGTCTTTCCAAATCAAACTGTTGCCGGGACCTGCTAAGTCATAACTTCTTCTCATAAGAGCAGAAACCTTTGCAGACAAAACAGCCAAATCAATCGGCTTTACTATATAGTCATCACCCCCGAACTGCATGGCCATAACAATATCCATACTTTGGCTTTTGGAGGAGATAAAAATCACCGGAAGATCCGAAACTTTTCTTATCTGTTCACACCAATAATATCCATTTTTTATGGGAAGCATAATATCTAAAAGCACCATATGAGGATTGTAAGATAAAACTTCCTCCACTATATTATCGAAGGCTGTCGCTATCACTACCCGGTAATTCCAACTCTCCAATTCCTTTTTTATACTTTTTGCAATATCTGTATCATCTTCTACAATCAAAATTTTTTTCATACATCATTTACGCTCTCTCGGCTTTTTTGTTACGATTTTTACTATCGTCTTTAATCATCTGATAAATTGCAGCTGCCAGGGGCACTCCTAAAAACATACCTAATACACCAAATACACTTCCGCCGATGACAATGGAGGTAAATACCCAGATACCGGGAAGTCCAATGGAAGAACCTACTACTTTAGGATAAATCACGTTGTCCTCTATCTGTTGCAAAATAATTACAAAAATTAAAAACCCCAGGGCTTTCGTAGGAGACTCTGACAAAATCATTAATGCTCCCACACCTGCACCTATGTAGGCACCGGCAATAGGGATTAGAGCAGTTGCCCCTAAAAAGGTGCCTATCATTAAGGCATAAGGGAAACGTAAAATCAACATTCCCCCTGCACACAAGGCTCCTAAAATAAAAGCTTCCGTTACCTGCCCTACAATAAAATTATGAAAACTTTTATTTAATGTTTTGGAAATATAGAGAAACTTTTTCATCCACGCTTCTTTAAAGTAAGTATTGCCCAGATAGATCATCTGTCCTGATAATTTTTCTTTTCCGAAAAGAAGATACATGGAAAAAATAAGTCCCATAAAAAGAGTCACAATTGCCGAAGCAATCGAAGAAATCCAATTGACTGCCGTTCCCATAAAATTGGTCAACTGACCTGCTATATTTTGAAATTCCGAAAGGATTTTCTCCTGAATATTAAAATCCAGGGCATTTGGAAAAACTTCTCCCAGCCACTCATCCACTTTTAAAGTTTCTAAAATACCCGGTACCTTATTTGCTAAAGTTATGATACAACGATAAACCGTAGGCAAAATCAGGTATAAAACCAATGTCAAAATAATGAGTATGGTTGCAAATGATAAGACTACCGCAATCGGTCGCTCCAGCTTATGCTTTTTTAAAAAAGATACTTTACTAAGAAGTTTTTTCTCATAATAAGTCATAAGAATATTAATAATATAAGCAATCATAGCTCCCAACACGAGTGGTTTTGCTGCTGTAATTGCCTTTATAATTAAACCTGATACATTGGACCAATAATGGATACACAAATAGAGTAAAAAGATACCTACCAATCCTCCAAAAATTCTTCTAAGTTGTCCTTGCATAGAAGTCCTCTCTTCCTCTTAAAATAATTTCATAACATCATTAAAGACTACAAAAACCATCAAGGTCATCAAAAGTACAATTCCGGTAAAATGTACAGCCGCTTCCACTTTCCGATTTACCGGTTTTTTTAATATCCCCTCAATCAGCAAAAACACTAAACGCCCACCGTCTAATGCCGGGAAAGGAAGTAGATTCATAACACCTAAGTTTGCAGATAAAAGAACAAGCATATTTAACATACTAAGCCAAGTCACTGCAGCCCCCGCTTGTTTAGCTTCTTTATAAGTATCATCAATTACGGTCACTACCCCTATAGGACCCGACAAATTCTTTATGGATACCTGTCCCTTTACTAGCATAAAAAGACTTTTATATACTGTTTTTACCCAATATCCTACTTCTTTGTAAGTATATTTTAAGAGCCCTAAACCTCCAACTCGCTCTCTTTTAGCACCATACTGAAATCCTAAAGTCGTATAAGTTGTTTTTTCAGGAAGGACTACAGCTGTTTTTACCCTACCCTTATGCTCGTATTCTATAGTTACTTCTTTATCTTTCAAAGGATTTTCCTGAAAATACTTTGCCAGCTCAGCCCCCGATACAATCTCCTTATCGTTGACTTTAAGAATGACATCCCCCATAGCAAGTCCCGCCTTTTGCATAGGCATATTAAGACTGACGCCTGTAATTAAAGCCTCTTGCTCCGTCTGCCCATAAGAAAATCCCAACATATAGCGTTCTACGCTATTAGGTATATAAGAAATTGTCTCTTTTTTCCCCTCTCTTTTGTAGGTAAGAGTAGTCTTTCCCTCCAAAAGACCATCGATTTGTTCTATTAAGACTAAGTCTCTTGCCAGAGAAATCTTTTTCCCTTGAAATTCTACAATTTCATCTCCCTTTTTTAGTCCTGCCTCTTCTGCGGGTGAATTTTCTTCCAGACTATTTACAATAGGCTTATCATAACCGGAAACTGCCACGATAATAAAAGCACCCACAAAAGCCATAATAAAATTAAAGAACGGACCTGCTGCAATGACAGAAAATCTTTGCCAGACCCCCTTACTGTTAAAGCTTCCCTCACTGCTCTCTTCCTCATCTTCGCCAAGCATTGCACAGGAGCCTCCAAAAGGAAAGAGCTTAAGGGAATATCTGGTCTCTCCCATCTGCCTAGACCAAAGTCTTGGTCCCATACCCAAAGAAAATTCCGTTACTACGATTTTATTTTTCTTTGCCAGCCAAAAATGTCCCAACTCATGAAAAAGGACAATTCCGCTAAATATAATAAACGCAATAATAATTCCCATTTGCTACCACCTACTCTCAATCCAATCATATGTTGCTTTTTCCGTTTCCAGTATCTCCTTTAGATTCGGACACTCCATAGGTTTATGCATCTGCATAGCAGAAGCTATGACATCATAAATCTCTAAAAATTTAAGTTTTCCATCTAAAAATTTTGCCACTGCTCTTTCATTAGCCGCATTAAAAACTGTGGGCATAGACCCTCCTGTTTTTGCCGCTTCTATTGCCAGGGGCAGACCTAAAAAAGTCTCTGTATCCGCTTTTTCAAAGCTTAGTTTGCCCAAAGCGGCAAAATCGATTCTCTCGCCGTCCAGATAGCGACGATCGGGATAATACAAAGCATACTGTATGGGAAGTCGCATATCCGGCATTCCCATCTGAGCTATTATTCCCCCGTCTTTAAACTCCACCATAGAGTGTATAATACTCTGCGGTTGTACAACCACCTCTATGTCTTTTAGCTCTACGCCAAAGAGCCATTTTGCCTCCATCACTTCCAAGCCCTTATTTACCAGACTGGCTGAATCTATAGTAATCTTTGCTCCCATAGCCCAATTGGGATGTTTTAGGGCATCTTCTCTTGTTACATTCCAAAGGTCTTTTCTTTTCTTTCCCCGAAAGGGACCTCCCGAAGCCGTAATTAACAGTCTTTCAACCCTTCTTTTTTCCTCTCCCTGTAAAGCTTGAAAAATAGCACTGTGCTCACTGTCCACCGGAAGAATAGAAACTTTATTTTCTTTAGCAAGGGGCATAATCAAATGCCCACCTGTTACCAGGGTCTCTTTATTTGCAAGCGCAATATCCTTACCCGCCTTAATAGCTTCAATCGTCGGTCGAATCCCTATCATACCTACAATAGCTGTTACTAAAGTTTGAGATTCTTTTTCTCTTGCCACTTCCAAAAGTCCCTCCATACCAAAGGTAATCTTGGTAGGTAAATCTTTTATTTGAATGGCTAATTCTTTCGCATCCGCCTGCTCCCAAACAGCTACCAGTTTAGGTTGAAATTCCCTGATTTGCTCCTCTAAAAGTCGGATATTCTTACCTGCACTCATAGCTACAACCTGAATATCTTTATTTTTTCTTACCACATCTAAAGTCTGCCTGCCAATAGAGCCGGTAGACCCCAGTATTGCAATTTTTTTCATTTGCTTCCCTTTCAATTTACATTCCTTATTTCAAGAATAAACTTGCCAAATAATATATAATCGGTGCTGTAAAAATCACACTGTCAAACCTGTCTAAGATACCGCCATGTCCGGGAATTAACTTTCCATAGTCTTTAATCTGCTTATCCCTTTTAATCGCTGATGCAGCTAAATCACCCACCATGGAAATTAAAGCTCCCGCTCCGCAAATAAGAGCATACTGCCAAGGCATTCCCTTGGTTAGAAAACCATAAAGGTATCCTAAAAGCATAGCACCTACAAAACCGCCGATTGCCCCTTCTATGGACTTTTTAGGACTTAAAATCGGTGCCATTTTATGTTTTCCTATCAAAACGCCTACACAATAGGCACAGGTATCACATCCCCATGAGCAGAGGAAAATCAACCACACCATATAAACTCCCTTAGGCTCCAACATACGTGTCTGATAAACAAAAGAAAGCATAATTGCCACATAGATCACACCAAAAAAAGCTGCCATAATCTCTTCTGCTTTATATTTAGGATAAGAAAATACATAAACCGCCATCAGTAAAACAAGACCGGCAAGAATCGCTGCCAGATTGTATTTGTTCCAATCAAAAAGCAGGGTAATGTAGTATACAAAAAGAGACAAATAACCTGCAATTTCTATACTGCAAAATTTTTCCTTATGAAGCCCCATGGCCCTATACACTTCTCCCAAACCGATAATGGATAACCCTAAAAGCGTTGCCCACAAAACGATTCCTCCTGAAATAATTGTTGCCAGAGCAATAACCACTAAAACAATTCCGCTGATTAGCCTTGTCCTAAACATGGCTCTCCTCCTTCACCCCACCAAAACGGCGGTCTCTTTCCTCATATTTTTTAATTGCCTTTACAAGCTCCTCGTGGTTAAAATCCGGCCATGGAACTTCTGTAAAATAAAATTCCGTATAAGCAAGCTGCCAAGGCAAAAAATTCGACAAACGTTGTTCTCCGCTGGTTCTGATTAATAAATCCGGATCCGGCAAGCCGGCTGTATCGAGATAAGAGGAAATAGTCTCCTCACTGATTTCTCCACTTAAGAGCCCCTCCTTTTGATCTTTTAACATTCTCTCTACCGCTCTTTTAATCTCATCCCTGCCTCCATAGTTTAGAGCCAGTTGAAAGTGCAAATCACTATACTTGGCTGAATGCTCCTGTGCAATCTTAATCTTCTCCTGAATATCCTCATCAAAGGCAGCTGTATCCCCTATGACACGAATCTGCATCTTATTTCTATCGGAGATTTTAATGCATTTTTTTAAATAATTACGAAAAAGTCGCATTAAACCGTCAATTTCTTCCTTGGAACGCTTCCAGTTTTCCGTAGAAAATGCATATACTGTCAAGTACTTGATACCCATCTGTTTCATCTCATCGCAAATCGTTTCTAAATTCGCACACCCCTTGACATGTCCATAAGAGCGGGGCATCCCTTTAGACTTTGCCCATCTGCCGTTTCCATCTAATATAATTGCTATATGATTCGGTAGACCCATAGCCATCCTCCATTTTAACAAATAAAGGGGACAGGAAGCACCTTATGTGCAACGAGTCCCCCTTTAACCTTAAACTGTCATGATTTCCTTGCTCTTTGCTTCAATAGCAGCATCTACTTCTTTGATATATTTATCCGTCATTTTTTGGATTTTATCTTCTAATTCTTTGATTTCATCCTCTGAAATATCGGTTTTTGCCAACTTTTTCATGTGGTCATTTCCGTCTCTTCGGATATTTCTAATAGCCACCTTAGCAGCCTCTCCCTTTTTCTTTACATCTTTTACAAGCTCTTTACGTCTTTCTTCCGTAAGTTCCGGAAATACCAGACGAATCACCTTACCGTCATTGCTTGGATTGATTCCGATATCAGAGGTAAGAATAGCCTTTTCAATAACCTTTACCATAGATGCCTCCCAAGGCTGAATCTGAATCATACGAGCTTCCGGTACGGATACATTTGCAACCTGCTGAATACCGGTAGGTGTTCCGTAATAATCTACCATCAATCTATCCAGAATATGGGGATTTGCACGCCCTGCTCTAATCGCTGCATACTCACTCTCTAAAGTATGCATAGTTTTTGTCATCTTTTCATCATAAACTTTAATTCTCTCATCCATCAATCTATCCTCCTGTTTTTGCTCTCTTTCTCCATATTTTTATACAGTCACTTTTGTGCCCCTAAATTCACCCTTAGCTGTTTTTACAATGCTCTCTTCTTCATTTAAACCGAATACCAGCATGGGCATTTTATTTTCTTTACATAGAATGGAGGCTGTCATATCCACTACTCCAAGCCCTTTAGAAATCACCTCATCAATGGAAACTTCATCGTAACGCTTGGCATTTGGGTTTTCTTTAGGATCGCTGTCATACACACCATCAATAGATTTTGCAAGTAAGATTACCTCTGCCTCAATTTCTATAGCTCTAAGAACTGTAGCGGTATCTGTTGAAAAATAAGGATGTCCCGTGCCACCTGCAAAAAAGACAACCATACCTTTATTTAAGTATTTATTCGCTCTGTCTTTAGAAAACAATTTGGTAAAAGATCCGCACTCAAAAGGAGTCAATACCTGAGTAGACATTCCTACAGAACGGAAAATCTCTGAAACATAAATACAGTTCATCACTGTAGCCAGCATCCCTATCTGGTCAGCCTTGGTTCTGTCAATATTTTCACTACTTCTTCCTCGCCAAAAGTTACCGCCTCCGATAACTATTCCAACTTGCCTACCTTCTTCTACTAAAGTCTTTACCTGCTTTGCCACACCCAAAACAGTCGCCTCGTCAAACCCTGTTTTTTTGTCGCCAGCAAGAGCCTCTCCACTTAATTTTAACAATACTCGTTTCATGCTAAAGGTCTCCTATCCTTTTCTTTTATGTCCTAATTTATCACGAACCGGCTATATTTTACCTACTTTACCAATTCACCTATTTAGCTTTTTAAGTATACCATAAAGCAAGTAGTCTTAAAAGACTAATTTACTCAATTCCATCTTCACTTTCATAGAGCTTTAAATCCTGTATCTTTTGTGTTTTTATCCTACTTTCCTCCGCTTTATTTTTCACCTTTTTAACCAAAAAGCTTCCTGTAAAAAACAGACATAGACAAAGTAGAATCGTAGCTGCCCCCATAAGTGCCAAACGAATGATTTTCTTCTTTTTTTTCTTTGTCGCCAATCTTTTCCTTATCTTTTTCTTTTGCAGCTTTCTTTGGGGCAAGAAAACTTTTACATCTGCCCTATCCGGCACCTTTTTTAGATTTTCCGATTCTTCTTTTTTATTCCCGGTCTTTGCCTGTTCTTTTAAATAAGACTGCCATGCTTTTGCATCTGCTCCTTTAGCTCCTTTTAATCCCCTTTTTATTTTTCCAAAAATTTCTTTATACTTACTCATACAGTATCCTCATCACCCTTTAGAGACTCTTTTAAATATTTTTTTCTAGCCTGCCTTTGGTATTCTCTCGGCGATATGCCTTTCCACTTTTTAAATGCCTTAGAAAAATAAAGTCCATCCACAAAACCTACCGACCTTGCAATGGCACAAATCGAAAGATCCGACTTCTCCAAAAGACCACAGGCTTGGCGAATCCTAACCTCTGTTAAATACATCTTTGGCGAAGTGTTGACATAATCTTGAAAGCACCGAAAAAGATAACTTCTGCTAACCCCCACATAGTCTGCCACTTCTTCTACCGTAATCGGATAAGAATAATGAGAGGCTATATAATCCTCCGCTTTTTTAGCATAAATATATCCCTGCTGTGCAAACAAAGGAGAAGGCTTTGAATTTCTTACCAGGTAGGCTAAAAATAAATATAGCC
>DATCYL010000252.1:0-3044 GCA_036570305.1 Lachnospiraceae bacterium | reverse complement strand
GCAAGTAAATTAAAAGAAGGCGATACAGATTATCTAATTAATGAAATCGGTGCCGGATTTGGAGGAACCGGAAATTATTTCTTTGAGTTTGTGCTTACCAATAACAATAATATAGATAATTTTGGTGAAATTCGTCCGGGAGCATCAAGAACAGATTCCAGCTTTGCACGAAGTGTAGAAATTGCAAAAGACTATCCTGTAGAGAAAAAATTAGTGCCCGGACTAGATGCAACCGCTTATCTTTCTGTAGAAGAATTGGCAGATGTAAAGATGCAGATGGACTTGCTTGATTGGGACGAAACATTTGTACAGGCTTGTTTTGCAAAAAATGATGAGGATGCCAAGGCTATTGTAGAATCTTTTAGAGCACAATTAAAAGCAGCCGGAATTGAGAGATTTGAAGACTATGTAAAGAAAATATATGACGAAGATCCCAAAACAGTTACCTTTTACAAATAATCAGTAATAAAATTCCCGCCGTATTTTGGCGGGAATTTCAAGAAAGGATTTACCTAGATGAATAATAAAGATGTAAAAATGAATATGCCGGATAAAATAATTCAGGGAATTATTTATTTTATCATAGTGGCTTTATGTCTTATCATAGTCCTTCCCTGTCTGCACATCTTAGTTTTGGCATTCAATGACGGGGCTGATGCCGCAAAAGGGGGCATTTGGTTTTGGCCAAGGTCTTTTACTTTGGATAACTTTAAAGAAGTATTTAAAGACGGAAAAATCATAAGCGCTTATATTATTACTGTGACAAGAACTGTTATAGGAACATTTTTAAGTCTTTTTGTTACTACTTTGGCGGGATATGCACTAAAACAAAAAGATTTGCCCGGAAGAACTATTATTACTATGTTGATTACATTTACCATGTTATTTGGTGGTGGTATGATTCCTACCTATATTCAATATAAAAATTTACATTTGTTGAATTCTTTTTGGGTTTATGTAGTTCCAAGTCTGGTAAGTGTGACTTACCTTTTAATGATTAGAACTTTCTTTGAAGGGATTCCTGAAAGTTTGGAAGAATCTGCTAAATTAGATGGGTGTGGTTTTTTTAAGATTTACAGTAAAATTATGCTTCCTTTGAGTAAACCCGTCATTGCGGTAGTTGGACTTTATACCGCAGTATCCCATTGGAATGATTGGTTTACCGGGGCGTTTTATGTCAATGATACAAATCTATGGCCGGTTCAAACGGTTCTCCAACAAATGCTGACAAAGGCTATGTCTTCTCAGCAGGAAGTGACCTCTGTAGCACAGGCTTTAGCAAAAAATACAGCTTCCGTGACTTCAGATTCCTTAAAAATGGCGGCAGTTGTAGTAACCACTGTACCTATTCTTTGTGTTTATCCTTTTGTGCAGAAGTATTTTGCCAAAGGAGCCATGATTGGAGCGGTAAAAGGCTAAATTTATTATGAATAGTTCTTAGTCCCGCCTTTATATAAAGGCGAGGACTAAGTTTTTTATTATTGTGACAAGACCTACACCGTCTGTTTGCTCAATGGTATTTGTGACCCTAATCAGTTAATAAAGCTTAAAAAGTGTGGTTGATTACTGTAGATGATTTTTAATAAAAATCTAAAATATAAGGAGTAGTTCATGGAAAAAAAATGGGAACTTTATGTATATGGAGATGTAAATATTGATATTGTAATACCCGAAGTTACTGTATTACCTGCTCCCGGTCGGGAAGTTGAAGTTTCCGATATGAAAACCTTTGTAGGCGGCGGAGCGGCACTATTTGCATTAGGAGCCGGAAAATTGGGATTAAAAACAGCTTTTCAGGGTGAGTTAGGAAATGATTTTTATGGGGAATTTATTCGGACACAGTTTTTAAAAAGCGGAGTAGATGATAGTCTGTTGATAAAAAGACAAGGGGTTGGAAATGGAATTTCTTTAAGCTTTACAAATAAAAAAGACCGTTCTTTTTTAACCTATAGAGGTACAAATGAGAATCTTAGTCTTGAGAAAATTAATTTAGAAAACATTAAAAAAGCAAAACATATTCATGTTACAGGCTATTGCGGACAAAAAAATCACAAGGATTATCTGACCTTTTTACAAGAAATAAAAAAATATACGGATACGACCATTTCTTTGGATGTTGGATGGGATGCCGAGGAAATCTGGGGAAGAGAGATATATGATTTATTTCCTTATTTGGATGTACTTTTTATGAATGAGACAGAAGCCATACATTATGGATATATGCACCGATTAAGGAAAGGAGAGCTGCTAAGCTTACCAATAGATGAAAAATCGGTAGAAAAAATTGCTTTAGAATTTTCTAAAAGAGGTCCCATAACCGTCATCAAACGGGGAAAAAAAGGGGCTTTGGCGGTATATAAAGATTTGGTCTATAAAGCACCTGCTTATCAGGTAGAGGCTGTTGATACTACAGGTGCAGGGGATTCTTTTAATGCAGGCTTTATCTATGGATTTATTAAGGCATATTCCATACAAAACTGTCTTAAGTTTGCAAATGCCTGTGGTGCTTTTTCAGTTACAGCTTTAGGAGGAAATACAGCATTTCCGGACGAAAAAAGACTATTAGCTTTTGTGGAGAATGAGAAATAAAAGGAGGATTTTATGAAAATAGCAGTCATCGGTGGAGCCGGGGTTCGCACCGTAATATTTATCAATGGGCTTTTGGATAGATACAAAAACCTAAATATAGATGAAGTAGTTCTTTATGATACGGATCAACAAAAACTGGAAATCATTGAAAAACTCTGTAAACATGTAGTAAAAAGACGTGAGGAAAATTTACAGGTGTATTTAGCAAAGAGTCCTCTAGAAGCTATTGTAGGAGCACAGTATATTGTAACAACTCTTCGTGTAGGAGGAGATCATTCCCGGGTAGTGGATGAAGAAACGGCTCTGTCCTTAAATCTTATAGGTCAGGAAACGACAGGTGCAGGCGGTTTTTCTATGGCCCTTCGCACAATTCCTGTTTTAAAAGAATATTGTGATTTAATAAAAAAACATGCTCCCAATGCATGGATTTTTAACTTTACAAATCCATCCGGACT
>DATCYL010000251.1:0-6994 GCA_036570305.1 Lachnospiraceae bacterium | reverse complement strand
CAGATGCTTTTTAGAGGACAAAATATTTTGGGATATCGTCCTTATGCAGATGATGTGGTAGAGTATTTTGTTCAAAAATCTATCGCAAACGGTATTGATATTATCCGTATTTTTGATTGTTTAAATGATTTGAGAAATTTGCAGACAGCAGTATCGGCAGCTAATAAAGAGAAAGGACATGCACAGGTAGCTCTTTCTTATACTTTGGGTGATGCTTATACTCACGAATACTGGATAGGGCTTGCTAAGCAAATTGAGGAGATGGGGGCTAACTCTATCTGTATTAAAGATATGGCAGGACTGTTAGTACCTTATGAGGCTACAGAACTTGTTGGGGCATTAAAAGACGCTGTAAGTATTCCTATTCAATTACATACTCACTATACATCAGGAGTGGCTTCTATGACTTACCTAAAGGCTGTAGAGGCAGGAGTGGATGTTATTGATACCGCTATGTCTCCATTTGCTTTAGGAACTTCCCAGCCGGCTACTGAAGTTATGGTAGAAACCTTTAAGGGAACTGCTTATGATACAGGTTTTGATCAGAACTTACTTGCAGAAATTGCAGATTACTTTAGACCAATTCGTGATAATGCATTGGATACAGGACTTTTAAATCCGAAGAACTTAGGTGTTAATATTAAGACTCTTTTATATCAAGTGCCAGGTGGTATGCTTTCCAATTTAACTTCTCAGTTAAAGGAGCAGCATGCGGAAGATAAATTCTATGAAGTTTTGGAAGAGGTACCTCGCGTGCGTAAAGACTTGGGAGAATGCCCATTGGTAACTCCGTCTTCGCAGATTGTAGGTACACAGGCTGTATTTAATGTTATCATGGGAGAACGCTATAAGATGGTGACCAAAGAGACCAAAGCCGTTCTTTCAGGAGAATATGGACAGACAATTAAGCCATTTAATCCAGAAGTTCAAAAGAAGTGTATCGGGGATAAGGAACCTCTTACAATTCGTTTTGCAGATACATTAAAACCTGAACTTGCTACTTTGGAAAAAGAGATGGAGCAGTACAAAGAGCAGGATGAAGATGTATTAACTTACGCTTTGTTCCCACAGGTAGCTACAGAGTTCTTTAAATACAGAGATGCACAGAAAAATAAAGTAGATGCTAATCTTGCAGATACCGAAAATGGTGCTTATCCGGTATAAATAAAGATGAACTAATCAAATATCCTTTAGGAGAAATTAGGAAGGACAAAAGGCGTCCTTCCTAGTTTTTGTTATAGCGACGAGTGAAGCATAGCACATCTTGTCAAACTGCATTTAACGACAGGTAATTGACTGATAAAGTTTGCAAAGTGTGGAGTTATCCTTGTTAGAAAGTAACTAACAAATTTTAGGGGATAGTGAAAAGACAGATAAAAACTAGGAAGTTTCAGAGATTTGTGTTAGACTGAAAATATAAAATTTATAAAAATATAAAAGGAAATTCTATGGAAAAATCGGATAATTTGTTAAGTCGTCTAAATCAGTACTACCATACTTTTAGTAAGGGGCAAAAGCGGTTGGCGGCATACATTACTGACAATTATGATAAGGCAGTTTTTTTGACTGCTGCTAAATTAGGAAAACAGGCAGGCGTAAGCGAATCTACAGCAGTGAGGTTTGCAACGAGTTTAGGTTACAGTGGCTTCCCGGAATTCCATCGGGCTTTGGAAGAACTGGTAAGAAATAAATTAAATTCTATACAACGTATGGAGGTTACTTACGGTTCGGTTCCACAATCCAAAATTTTAGAGACCGTCCTGCATTCAGATATAGAAAAAATAAAGGTTACTCTGGAAGATATAGATAGAGAAGCGTTTTATTTAGCCATTGATACGCTCTTAAAAGCAAAAAATATTTATATCATAGGAATCAGAAGTAGTGCCCCTCTGGCAAACTTTCTTAAGTTCTACTTAAATTTGATATTTGATCATGTGACCCTTATACAGGCAAATGGTTCCAGTGATATCTTTGAGCAGATGATTCGTATCGGTGAGGATGATGTCTTGTTTGGAATTAGTTTTCCAAGGTATTCTATGAGAACTTTAAAGGCTCTGGAATTTGCAAATAACAGAAATGCCAAGGTGATCACTTTGACAGACAGTATACATTCTCCTATGAATTTGTATTCTTCTTGCAATTTGATTGCAAAAAGTGATATGGCTTCGATTGTGGATTCCTTAGTAGCACCTTTAAGTGTTATGAATGCCTTAGTGGTGGCATTGTGTATGAAAAAACAGGATGAAGTAATAGGTACTTTGGAAAGCTTGGAACAGATTTGGGATGAGTATCAGGTCTATAGTAAAGATGAGATGAACTATGTGGATGATGGAAAAATAGAAATTCATTTTCCTAAAAAATCGTAGGATAGTGGGAGAATTATGGCAAAAGTAATCATTGTAGGCGCAGGTGCGGCAGGTATGCTGGCATCTATCTTCTTGGCAAAAGCCGGTCACGAGGTAAAAGTGTTTGAAAAAAATGAAAAACCGGGTAAAAAGCTTTACATTACAGGTAAGGGAAGATGTAATGTCACTAATGCCGGGAGTAGAGAAGATTTAATTTCCAGCGTTATGGGAAATAAAAAATTTATGTATAGTGCTTTTGGTCAGTTTGATAATTGGGATATGATTGACTTTTTAAATGGAATCGGTGTGGAGACCAAAATAGAGAGAGGTAACAGAGTTTTTCCTGTGACTGATAAAGCTATTACCGTTATCTCAAAGCTGGAAAATCAAATGAAAAAATACCATGTGGATATGTATTTTCATAGCAGGGTAGAAAAATTATTGAAAGAGGAAGCAAAAGTTTGCGGAATTGCTTTGGAAAATGGAAAAAAACACTTTGCCGATGCCGTCTTGGTTGCTACAGGAGGACTTTCCTATCCTGTTACGGGTTCTGATGGAGACGGTTATCGATTTGCTAAAGATTTTGGGATTGAAAGTACAGAATTATACCCTTCTCTGGTTCCTTTTAATGTACGGGAAGATTATAGTAGAGAACTCATGGGACTTTCATTAAAAAATGTCTCTCTTTCTATATGGAAAGATGGTAAATGCCTGTACGAAGAATTTGGGGAGATGATGTTTACCCATTTTGGTATTACAGGACCTTTGGTTTTGACAGCGAGTGCGAATGTGGGTCCGATTTTAAAAAGACAAGAGTTAAAGTCTTATATAGACTTAAAACCGGCAGTGACAAAGGAGCAGCTGGATGCCAGAATCTTAAAAATATTTGATGAGAATAAAAATAAATACTTTAAAAATATTATCGGAGGTATTCTTCCGAGTAAGTTAGAGCCTGTCATTATTTCTTTAAGTGGAATCAATCCGGATAAAAAGGCAAATGAGATTACTAAAAAAGAGAGAGAATCCTTCATTCAGGTAATGAAAAACTTCCCCTTAACACTTACCGGACTTAGGGAGTTTAAGGAGGCTATTATTACCAAGGGAGGCATTTCTCTAAAGGAAATACAGCCAAAAACTTTTGAAAGCAAAAAGGTAAAGGGCTTATTTTTTATAGGGGAAGTTCTGGATATAGATTGTCTGACAGGGGGATTTAATTTGCAGGTAGCTTGGTCAAGTGCTGTAGCTGCTGCCAATTACTTAAATAATAATGAGGCAAAATTTGAGTAACTTTAGAGATAAATATCTGTTTATATTGGGGACATATTTTAATATTTTAGGGATTAAATACCGAAGAGTAGGAGAGATAGAGTATGAATATAATTGCGATTGACGGTCCTGCAGGTGCGGGAAAAAGTACTATCGCCAGGCAAGTGGCAAAAAAATTAGGCTATATTTATGTTGATACGGGCGCTATGTATCGAGCTATGGCACTTCATATTTTAAATGCTCAGTGTGACTTGGAAAATGAAGAAGAAATAGAAAAACTGGTAGATAGCGGAAATATAGAGATTATTTATAAAGACGGACAAGAGTTAGTGATTTTAAATAATAGTAATGTCAGTGATGTTATCCGCAGGGAAGAGGTGGGAAATACAGCTTCAAAAATTGCCGCTAGAGAGTGTGTTAGAAAAAAACTGGTAGACTTGCAAAGAGAGATGGCAAAAAAGACCTCGGTGGTTATGGATGGAAGAGATATAGGAACAGAAGTTTTGCCTGATGCCAATGTAAAGGTATATCTTACAGCCAGTGTGGATACAAGAGCGCAAAGACGTTATAAGGAATTACAGGAAAAGGGGCTTGTCTGCGATTTAGACCAAATTAAAAAGGATATAGAACAAAGAGATTATCAGGATATGAACCGTAAAATTTCACCTTTACGTCAGGCAGAAGATGCATATCTACTGGATTCTTCAAATCTTACAATCGAGGAAGTAGTGGATGTAATTATGGGATTGGTAAGAAAATAAAAGAGGGAATCGATGGAAGTAAAATTAGCAAAAACAGCCGGCTTTTGTTTTGGTGTAAAGAGGGCTGTAGAAATGGTGTATGAGGAAGCTAAAAAAGAGGGAATGGATATCTATACCTACGGTCCCATTATTCATAATGAAGAAGTTGTAAAAGACTTAGAAAATAAGGGAGTAGGGGTTATAGAAAATCTTACCGAATTGGAAGGAATAAAAAAGGGAACTTTAGTTATCCGTTCCCACGGTGTAGCTAAACAAGTTTATCAAAAGATTCAAACGAAGGGACTTACTGTAGTGGATGCGACTTGCCCTTTTGTCAAGAAAATTCACAGAATAGTGGAAAGAGAAAGCCAAGCCGGAAATTATATTATTATCATAGGCAATGAAAAGCATCCGGAGGTAGAAGGGATTGTGGGCTGGTGTCAACCGGGGACTTACAGTGTGATAGCCAGTATGCAGGAGGCGCAAAAATTTGATTTGCAGGTGGAAAAGAAACTCTGCATTGTTGCTCAAACTACATTTAATCATAACAAATTTGAAGAATTAGTTGAAATCTTTGAAGAAAAAGGGTATGATAGAGTTGTTTTAAATACCATTTGTAATGCAACTTGGGAACGTCAAAGTGAAGCTAAGGAGATTGCAAAGCAGGTAGATGCTATGATTGTCATAGGTGGCAAGACTAGTTCAAACACGCAGAAACTCTATGAGATCTGCAAAAAAGAATGCAAGAATACTTACTATATACAGACACTCGTTGATTTGGATTTCGAAACTTTTCAATCCACTGGTTGCGTAGGTATCACAGCAGGGGCTTCGACCCCAAATAATATTATTGAGGAGGTTCAAAGAAATGTCAGAATTAAGTTTTGAACAAATGCTGGAAGAATCATTAAAAACAATTAGGAATGGAGAAGTGGTTGAAGGTACAGTCATCGATGTTAAGGAAGATGAAGTTATCTTAAATATTGGTTATAAAGCAGACGGTATTTTAACCAAAAGTGAATATAGCAATGACAATAGCGTAGACCTTACAACTCTTATTCATGTTGGAGATAAGATGGAAGTTAAGGTTTTAAAGGTAAATGATGGAGAAGGTCAGGTACTTTTAACTTACAAACGCCTTGCCCAGGAAAAGGGTAACAAGAGATTAGAGGAAGCTTTTGAGAATCAGGAAGTTCTTACAGCTAAGGTAGTACAGGTATTAAATGGCGGTTTAAGTGTTGTTGTAGATGAAGCAAGAGTATTTGTACCTGCAAGTCTTGTTTCCGATACTTATGAAAAGGATTTGACTAAGTATGCTGATCAGGAAATTGAAATTGTAATCACAGAATTCAATCCTCGCAGAAGACGCATCATCGGAGACAGAAAACAATTATTACTTGCTAAGAAAGCGGAACTTCAAAAAGAGCTCTTTGAAAGAATTCATGAGGGCGATGTTGTAGAAGGTATCGTGAAAAATGTTACAGATTTCGGTGCTTTCGTTGATTTAGGTGGTGCAGACGGACTTTTACATATCTCTGAGATGTCTTGGGGACGTGTGGAAAATCCTAAGAAAGTCTTTACTGTAGGTGAGAAGTTAGAAGTTTTAATTAAAGAAATCAACGGGGATAAGATTGCTTTAAGTTTAAAATTTGAAGATCAGAATCCTTGGTTATATGCTACAGAAAAATACAAAGTGGGAACTGTTGTAGAAGGTGTAATTGCCCGTATGACAGATTTTGGCGCTTTTGTAGAGTTGGAGCCGGGTGTAGATGCACTTTTACATGTATCTCAAATTTCCAGAGAACACGTAGAGAAACCATCTGACAGCTTAAGCGTGGGTCAGACAATTGAGGCAGAAGTAGTAGACTTTAATGAAGAAGATAAGAAAATCAGCCTTAGCATGAAAGTGTTAGAGCCGGAAGTAGAAGATGTAGAAGAAACTTTTGATGTAGAGTCAGAAGAGTAATTTTATAAAAGTCTAAAATAAACAGTAGGGTGAAAATTCAGATGAATTTTCACCCTACTGTTTATTTTTGTAGAAATCTATAACCTGCATCAAAACCTATTTGTTTGGAAGAATAATTTTTATTTACAAAAATCAAGTATTGGAATCTCCATTTTTTAAATTTCGCAGATGCATATATACAGTGTTTTTAGATAAATTCATGAAATTCGCAATTTTGGAAACGCTGTCTTTTAAATTAAAAATACCTTTCGTGTAAAGAGAGGCAATAATTTCCTTGTTCTTATTTTGGGTGGAGATAGCAGGATCATTCAGTATTTGACCTTTAATAGCCTCTAGAGTAGAGAGAATGAGCTCATCCACATCATCTGAAAAAGTTTCCCTGTTTTCTATTGCCGGGATTTGCCTTTTTTCCTCAGGCAATAGGGTTCCTAATATCGAAGAAAGCGGTGTATCTGTGTAAAAATTGATACAAAGCAAACCTATAATTCTCTTTTGCTCTCCTAAAATGGGAATTGTTGTTGATTTAAGTATGACTCCGCTAGAATTCCGGTTAAAGTAAGAAAGAGAGGAGTAATCACTGGTGTTTTGAATTTTTGATAACATTGAAAGTGCAAAATTTGTAATAGGTGAACCTATTTTTCGCCCGGAATGAAAGCCGTTTACAATTTCTATGACAG
>DATCYL010000250.1:0-4898 GCA_036570305.1 Lachnospiraceae bacterium | reverse complement strand
CTAGGAAGTGCAGACAAATAATAAAAAAATGTATCTGCATCCTGATAGCTTAACTTTTCTGCCATCAAGCTAATCCTTATTCTTCCCTTTAGTTCATGTTTTATCGTAAAATCCATACCATCAGCCTTTCTTTTTTAATTTTCAAAGGGAGCATTTTATAAGCTATATTTATAAACAACTTATATTATTTTCTACCTAATCATTACTAAATCCTTTAGGTCTTATCTACCCCAAGTTTAGTTTTACAGATAAAGGTTAGAATTTTCCACTTTCATTAAGTCTTAACAAACTCTCCTAAAACCTCTAAATGCAGGGAATGAATAGTTTTCACTCCCTGCATTTTATCTATTTGTCTTATTTGGTTTGTTTACTTATCTTATTCTTGCTCAGAAGTTTCTTTGTATGCTTCTTCTTCTCTTTGCTCATTAATAGCCTTTGCTTCTGCCAAAATATCCTCTGCATTCTCCTGGATTTTTGTTGTTGTCTTCATCACACAATCTTTTGCTCTTAAAACTGCTGCTGTTGAATTTGTATAGACTTTCTTTGCATCTTTGCTGGACAGGATTTTAATTCCCGCCGTACCAAATAAAGTTCCACCTACAAATATTGCTATTTTTTTCCAATCTACCATAATAAGACCTCCTATATTTCATTAAGTTTCAATTATTATAGTTCTTATCTACAAGGTCAATCAAGCCTAACATTTTTATTGATAATTTTTATCACTACCCCAGTAAACCGTCCAACAAAATTTTTATTCCTATAAGTATCAAAACAAGTCCTCCGCAAAGCTCCGCCTTCGCCTTATACTTAGTTCCAAAAACACTTCCTACCCGGATACCTGCTGCCGAACAGACAAAAGTAGTAAGGCCGATACAGACAGCCGCCGGCAAGATAGACACCTTTAAAAATGCAAAGGTAACTCCTACTGCCAAGGCATCAATACTCGTTGCTAACGCCATCAAAAACATATCCTTTACGCCCATAGAATAATTAGGACAGACATCCCGTTCAAAAAATTCTTTGACCATGTTTCCTCCTATGACAACTAATAAAAGAAAAGCTACCCAGTGATCATACTTAGCAATTACCTGATAAAAAAGACCTCCAAAGAAAAAACCGATTGTCGGCATTAATGCCTGAAATCCTCCAAACCATGAACCGGCTATTATCATTTCCTTATAACCACCGCCTTGAATAGATAACCCTTTACAGACCGATACCGCAAAAGCATCCATAGACAATGCCAATGCCAATAAAAATAATTCAACAATTCCCATATAATTACTCTGCCCCTCTTTACCTTTCTTTCATAAGATTTCTCGTCTTTTAAAAGCTTATTTTATTCCCCAAAAATATTTAAAATCACTCTTTGGGATAAAGTAAACCAGCTGACCGCTTAATTTGTCGCCATATGGCAAAAAAGAAAAACCCTCGCATAAGAATGCATTATAGAGGGTTTTTCTCTTTCTTACAAGTAGTTTAAATAATCTCTAGCACTTTATAATCTTTTGCTTCTACCGTTTCTTTTAAGAGTGTATCATCAAGTTCTTTTTGCAAACTTACAATTGCCTCTCCCTTTTCGTGACTTACCAGGGCTTCTTTTACTCCTTCTAAACTTTCCAAAGCCTTTTTTACACTCGCCTCACAATGCCCACACATCATACCTTCGATTTTGATTACTTTTTCCATTCCTTTATCCTCCTTTTTCTCATCTAGCACCAAGTCTAAATTAATTTCTTTTTCTTTCTTTTTTCTTGTTATTTTATAAGGGTTCACCCAGTTTAGGCGAAGCGCATTACTAACCACACAAAAACTTGATAAGCTCATAGCCGCAGCGCCAAACATAGGATTTAAAGACCAACCGAAAAGAGAAATCCACACTCCCGCAGCCAAGGGAATTCCTATAATATTATATATAAATGCCCAAAAAAGATTTTCATGGATATTGGTTAGGGTTTTTCTGCTAAGTACAATAGCCGCAACCACATCTTTTAAATCACTCTTCATCAGGACAATGTCTGCCGCATCTATGGCTACATCCGTTCCCGCACCAATGGCAATCCCCATATCCGCTCGAGTCAAAGCAGGCGCATCGTTGATTCCGTCTCCTACCATTGCCACCTTTCCCACACTTTTTAGCTTTCTGATAATTTCTTCTTTGTCCTGAGGTAAGAGTCCTGCCACCACCTTATCAACTCCTGCCACTTGTCCGATTGCCTTTGCTGTATTTACATTATCCCCTGTTAGCATAAGTACCTTTAGTCCCATCTGTCTTAATTGAGAGATAGCATCTTTGCTTGTTTCTTTGATAATATCTGCCACGGCAATGATTCCCAAAAAACCATTTTGGCTTGCAAAATATAAGGGAGTTTTCCCTTCTTTTGCTAATCTGTCTCCCAAAGCTCTTGTTTTTTCATCCAAAGAAATGACAGAGGAGATAAATCGGTCATTTCCCCCATAGATGAGTTTTCCATGCACCTGGCCTTTTAGTCCGTTTCCTACCATTGCAACAAAATCATGGACAGGTGCATAATCTACATTTTCTTTATTACCGTAAGCACAGATGGCTTTTGCCAGTGGATGCTCACTTTTTACCTCCAAAGACAGGGCAAGAGATAGAAGCTCTTCTTTGCTGCTTCCCTTGGCAGGTAAAACATCCGTCACCTGAGGTTCCCCCATAGTAATGGTTCCCGTCTTATCCAATGCTACCATGTCCATCTTTCCTGTTTCTTCCAAAGACACCGCTGTTTTAAACATGATACCACATTTTGCAGCTCTTCCGTTTCCTACCATAATAGCAACCGGCGTTGCCAGACCCAGCGCACAAGGACAACTAATCACTAAAACAGAAATCCCTCTAGCCAAAGCAAATCCAAAGCTTTGTCCCAGAAAAATCCAGACCAGCATGGTCACTAAGGCGATTCCTATCACCACCGGGACAAAAACTCCCGATACCTTATCCGCGACCTTGGCAATGGGGGCTTTTGTAGCTGCCGCATCGCTGACCATGCGAATAATCTGTGCCAATGTGGTATCTTCCCCGACTTGGCTTGCACGACATTTTAGAAATCCCGACTGATTCAAAGTTCCGGCAGATACTCGGTCATTTTCCGCCTTATCTACCGGAATACTCTCTCCGGTAAGTGCCGCCTCATCCACCGCGCTATGCCCCTCTACTACAAGGGCATCCACAGGAATGGTCTCTCCCGGTCTTACTACAAAATAATCTCCTATAGACAGTTGACTTACCTCTATTTCTTCCTCGCTTCCATCCTCTCTTAAGCGTCGTGCCGTCTTGGGGGCAAGCTTCATCAACCCCTTTAATGCGTCTGTGGTTCTCCCCTTAGACTTGGCTTCCAGCATTTTTCCTACCGTAATTAGGGTCAAAATCATAGCTGCCGACTCAAAATAAAACTCATGCATATAAACCTTTGCCCCTTGACTTCCCAGTCTTACCTGGGCATCTGTCATAGCAAAAAGGGCATAGCTACTGTAAAGAAAAGCTGCTCCCGACCCCAGTGCCACCAGGGTATCCATATTGGGTGCCCCATGAAGAAGTCCCTTAAAACCACTGACAAAAAACTTTTGGTTAATTACCATAATAATCACTGTAAGTAAAAGCTGTATCAGTCCCATTGCAACATGATTGTTATTAAAAAATGCCGGCAAAGGCCACCCCCACATCATGTGTCCCATAGATACATACATAAGCAACAATAAAAAACCTAAAGATGCCCATAAACGTTTCTTTAACTTTGGCGTTTCTGTATCTTTTAATAGATCATCCTCTTCTCTATTTTCTTTTGTCTTTCCCTTTTCTTTTTTTTGGGCATGGTATCCGGCATTTTCTACCGCCCTTTTTATGGCTGACTCATCCGCACTGCCCTCGACCCCCATAGAATTGGTCAAAAGGCTGACTGTACAGGAGGTCACTCCATCTACTTTTAAGACCGCTTTTTCCACTCTTGCACTGCAAGCTGCACAGCTCATACCGGTCACATTATATTGCTCCATAATACTTCCTCCACAAAGCACCCATTTTGGCGCTTTCTTTGCAAACGTAATTTTCTTTATAAGGAAATTTAAGAAAGAATTTCTTTTACCTGATAGCCTCGACTTTCCACCGCCTCTTTTAATTCCTTATCACTTGCCAAACGGCTCATGGATACATAGGCTTTCTTATCTTTTAAGTCCACCTCTGCCGCTACTCCGTCAAGTGTATTTAAAGCATTCTCTACTGTATTCTTGCAGTGATTACAGGTCATTCCCTCTATAATAAGAGTCTTTTGGGCAATCTTTGGCGACTGTAAAATTTTCTTCTGACTCTTTATGTCACTTCCGCCTCCACAGCAACTGCCCTGCCCTTTAAAATGCTTAACAGCACTGATAAGTCCCAGAATAATCACTAAAAGTAAAATTACCAAAACAAGTACATTTGCCATCTTTTCTCCTCACTTTCTTTTTATTCTGCAAAGATAATATTTATCTCATAAGCTTTTGTAGGGTAGATATCAATTCATCAAGAGTTTCTTCTTTTCCCTCCTTGATGTCGCTACTCACACAAGTTTTTATGTGATTTGCCAGCAAAACCTTATTAAAACTGTTTAGTGCTGCATTGGCAGCTGCCACCTGAGTCAAAATATCAATACAATAAGAACCGCCCTCCACCATCTTTTTAATGCCTCGAATCTGCCCCTCCACTCGACTAAGACGATGAAGTAAGTCCTTATATTCCTTCTCTGAACGCTCCTTTGTCTTAACATGACATTGGCATTGCTCTTTGATCTCTTTCATAATCATCCTCGCTTTCACAGCATTCCAAAAACAAAAATATTTTCCACAGTAGCAAATAAAGTCTAATCTTTAAAATTATCCCAGGCTGTTTTCCTTGTTTT
>DATCYL010000249.1:0-4321 GCA_036570305.1 Lachnospiraceae bacterium | reverse complement strand
TGCCTACAAATTATGGCGCCTATCTTTAGTTTATTCTTTTTGTTTTTCTTTAAAAATGGTTTTGGGATTTTCTCCCTATTTTTGGCCCTTTTTATTTTTCTTGCTTTTTATACAATATATCTGTTACTTCTATTAGTCTTTATGCAGGTTTTAGCAAAAACAGCAGTATTTTCCAAAATAAAATCAAAACTGATTACCCTGTTTAATTCGCTGGGAATGTTACTTACTATAGGTTTGATTGTCGGATTACAAAATTTTTCCAAAGATTTGCAAAAGTTTTTGGGAGAAAAAGCGTTTGCTTCTTATGGACTGCTTTCGGGATTGCTTTCTACTTGGAGGGGAAGCCTGCTGTGTCTTTTTATTGTGATTGTTTGTACCATCCTTTTGTGCTATTTTCTTGAAAAAAGTGTAAATCATAACTTTTATTCCTATATACAGAAAATTCAAAAAAGTACAAATAAGAAGGTAAAGAGGGAAAAACTTAAAAAAGGTTATAATTTAATAAAGTACAACCTTGATTTGATTGGAAATACAGATGTGATTCCACAGTATATTTTATCTCCGCTTTTGGTTCCGGCAATCTTACTGGTATCTAACTTTTCTAATATGAAAGACTTACTTTTATCAGGTAGGGTAAATGCTTATTTAATCATGGGGGCAGTGGGACTTTTTACGGGTATTTTCCTTTGTAGCAATGCCAATATCCTGCCGGGTATTATCCTGTCTCTGGATAGGGAAAACTATCACTATTTAAAAAGTTTGCCGATTTCAAGGAAGAAGTATCTGATAAATAAATGGCTTGTTTCAGTGGGCGTTTTTCTGATTTTGCCAACTTTGCTTTTGCTAGTGCTTACATTTTTGACGAAAAAAAGTTGGTCGTCAGGTTTGTTTGGCATTTTGGTTTTGTGGATAACAACAGCTTTTATGTCTGTGCATTGGATTATCTATGATAAAAAACATCTTTTACTTGATTGGCAGTCAATCAGTCAATTGGCAGGGCGTTACAATCGTCTTTTGATAAGTCTGACAATTATGTTTTCTATTTTTTTCTTTACACTGCTTATTCTTTTATTACCTATATTGGTTAGCATAGTGTCCTATAAAATATTTATTTGTCTGGGGATTATAATATTTTTCTTTATTGTCCTTTTGGGGGCGATACGATTCCTATGGTTTTTAAAGAGAAGTGAAAGATAAATAAAAAAGATTAGAAAATAGATAAAAAAGGACTTATAATAAAATAAAAAAGAATGGGGGATATATTATGAATCAAAATGCATTATATGCTTTTAGTTATGGTCTTTTTGTCTTGACGGCAAAAGATGAAACTATGGAAAGTGGATGTATTATCAATACGGCAGGACAGGTAACGGTGGATCCTTGTCAGATTACCATTGCCATAAATAAGCAAAACTTTACTCAGGAACTGCTACAAAAAACAGGAGAATTTAATATTAGTATTTTAGATACAAGTGTACCTTTTTCTGTTTTTCAACACTTTGGTTTTCAAAGCGGAAGAGATGTAGATAAGATAGGAACATGTCCTTTTAAACTGGAAAAAGCACAAAACGGTATTTCTTATTTAAAAGAACATAGCAAAGCTTATATGGCATGTAAGGTAGTAAACCAAGTAGATTTGGGAAGTCATATTTTGTTTGTGGCAGAGGTTGTAGAAGGCGAAGTCTTGTCTGAGAAAGATGCGGTAACCTATACTTATTATTTTGCAAATATTAAGCCGAAGCCGGAAACTCAAAAGAAGTCAGGATGGCATTGCAGTATTTGTGGCTATGTCTATGAGGGTGAAGATTTACCGGATGATTTTATCTGTCCGATTTGTAAACATCCGGCATCGGATTTTGTGAAAAATTCATAAATAAAAAAGGAAGGGCTTCATAAAAATCAGTTTATGAAGCCCTTCCTTTTTTGAAAGATATTCTTTAATTTTTTAAATTCTTCCAGAGAAATTTATCTCCGAGGTAAACTCTAAAAAAGGTAGTCAAAGGACCGAGTCCGAATGCCAAAATCAGTGTGGCAATACCAAGAATGGTTGTAAGTTTTCCCGTAGGAAGTACAAGTAAGAAACCTACAAGTGCACAAGTGATGTCGGCAGCCATACGGGCTTTAGTAATGGAAATACGCCCTTTGGTTTGCTCGTTGATAATAAAAGGGAAACCGTCGTAAGGACTGGTTCCCATTTGAATACCTCCGTAAAGTCCAACACCCATAGAAATCAGTATAATGGCAATAATCAGAAATAAAAGTCGAAGTGGCAAAGATAAATCGTGGGGGAGGATAGATAAAAATCCTGCCTCAAACCCGTCACATAAGAAACCGACAAAGACCATATTAAAAACTGTACCAAAACCGATTTGTTTTCGGTTATATTTAATGATGACAATGAAAAATACCAGATTTAAGATTAACTGAATAAGACCACTGGTCATAAAGTGAATATCCAAAACATATTTGAAAAAATAACTGGCACTTAAAAACATACCGGTAAAAGGGTCAACTCCAAAAGTGATGATACGAAGTAAACCGATACCTAGAGCTAAAATTACATTGCTGATAACAACAATCAGAGCTTTTAAAAATATTTTTTTTGCGGGGCTCATAAAACTTCTCCTTAAGAATAGTATAGTAATAAAAATTGTATTTTCTAAACTTAATTATCCTATCATGAAAAGAAAAAATTGAAAATAGTTTTCAAGATAAAATAAAAGAAATTCTTTTTTGTGGGGAAAAATAACAACAAAAAAGATTTCTTGTGTTATAATACAAAAAGAATAAAGTAATAAAGGAGAAAAATTATGGGAAATAAAGTTTCATTTGACTATTCACAGGCACTAAGTTTTGTAAATGAAGACGAGATGTATTCTATGAAAAAAATTGCAGAGTCAGCCAGGGATTTGCTTTTAAGCAGAGAAGGTTTGGGCAATGATTTTTTAGGTTGGATAGATTTACCCATTGATTATGATAAAGATGAAGTAAGTCGAATTAAAGCGGCAGCAAAAAAAATTCAGGAAGATTCAGAAGTTTTAGTTGTAATAGGAATCGGTGGCTCTTATCTTGGAGCACGTGCAGCGATTGAGTTTTTAAGACATGGATTCTATAACTGTATTTCAAAAGACTTAAGAAAGACTCCGGAAATTTATTATGCCGGAAACTGTGTAAGTGCTTCCTATTTAAAAGGCATTATTGATGTTATAGGAGACAGGGATTTTTCTGTCAATGTTATTTCTAAATCGGGAACAACTACAGAGCCGGCAATTGCTTTTCGTGTCTTTAAAGAAATGTTGGAGAAAAAGTACGGAAAGGAAGAGGCTGCAAAGCGTATTTATGCAACAACCGATAAGTCCAGAGGAGCTCTTAAAAATCTTGCAACAGAAGAGGGTTATGAAAGTTTTGTTGTACCGGATGATATCGGGGGACGTTTTTCCGTGCTTACAGCAGTAGGATTATTACCTATTGCAGCCAGTGGGGCGGATATAGACCTCTTACTTTCCGGAGCAGCGGCTGCAAGAGAAGATGCGATTTCTCTTCCCTTTGAAGAAAATGGCCCTATGCAGTATGCAGCTATCAGAAACATCTTAAACAGAAAAGGAAAAAATGTAGAGATATTAGCAAATTATGAGCCTAGCCATCACTATATTTCCGAGTGGTGGAAACAGCTTTATGGAGAGAGTGAGGGCAAAGATAATAAAGGAATTTACCCGACAATGGTAGATTTTACAACTGATTTACATTCTGTAGGTCAGTATATTCAGGATGGAGGAAGATTTTTATTTGAGACGGTTATTAATTTGGAGACACCAACAGCCAAGCTGACTATTAATAAAGAGCCTGTGGATTTGGATGGCTTGAACTATCTGGAAGGAAAAGATATTGACTTTGTAAAGAAGAGTGCTATGGAAGGAACATGCATGGCACATATTGACGGAGGAGTTCCCAATCTAAGAGTGAATATTCCAAAACAAAATGAGTTTTATTTGGGACAACTTTTCTATTTCTTTGAGTTTGCAGTGGCAATCAGCGGTTATATTTTGGGTGTAAATCCATTTAATCAGCCGGGCGTAGAAAGTTATAAGTCTAATATGTTTGCTCTTTTAGGAAAACCGGGTTATGAAAGTGCAAGAGATGAGCTTTTAAAGAAGATGGACAAGTAGAGAGTCGATAAACAAAAGCCGTTACAATCAAAAAATGTAGAAATAATGATTAAAAAATGCACCTGCGATATTAGATAAAGAAGTTTAATATTTGTAGGTGTATTTTATTCGGATGTATTTTCTAATCTTAATGACGATTTGAAATTTCCTAAATA
>DATCYL010000248.1:0-16027 GCA_036570305.1 Lachnospiraceae bacterium | reverse complement strand
AACTCATTCCTGTAAATTCCCAAATAGCAACCGACATCAAAACAAACAAAGCCACGTTGGGTCTTGATAACCAATCTACCGTCACACCTAAATGTAAGGCTTTAAAGATCCCCTGTAACATTCCTTGTGGCGAGAACAATAAGCGAAATACCGGTGCCATAGTTGCCGGCGCTAAAATCGTAGGAATAAAAATGAGACACTTATAAATAGTTGCTCCCTTTATTTTTGTATGTAGAATTGCTGCAAAAATAAATCCCAAAGAATTTTGAATCACAAAGGTGATGCCAAAATATAAAATCGTATTAGTGATGCATTTCCAAAAGACTTTATCTTTAAAAAGCTTAGTATAATTTTTTAATCCGACAGATTCCATCCATGGGCTTAGTCCGTCCCAGTCAAAAAAGGAAAGCCTTACGGTGAAAAAAATAGAGTAGTAAATAATCAAAACCAAAAATAAAAATGCAGGTAAAATCCATGGAAGACCATTGACTATCCTTGTATTTACACTTTTTTTCTTTATCATTTCTCTTTTGTCACCTCCGTAATGTGAATGAAAAGATAGGGGCACGAAAAATTTCCTGCCCCTATGAAACTGTATTTTATTTTTACTATAAAAGAAATTATTCACTCTCAGCAGAAATTTCTGCAAGCTGTGCCGCCCCATCTTCTGCCTTCATAGTCCCCGAAGCTACTCCTGCCAAAACATCCATAAGTCCCTGATTTAGATCTGCACTGATACCGCCAAAACGAGAGTTATCAGGATTGCCCATAGCATTCTCCAAATAAGATTCCACTACTTCCTTTTGAGCATCCGGATTTACCAACTCAATTTTATCCCAGTCAGGTGTCGCAGATTTTAACACAGGAATTACATTTAAAGAATCCGCGATTAACTGCTGACCTTTTTGTGAAGTACCAAGCCACAAAGCAAAGGTAAGCGCTGCTCCCGCATTTTCGGAGTTTGCTGTAACCGCTGTAGCATAGTCAATATCGCTAAACATAGAACCTGTATTCTTTGTTCCTGCCAAATCCGGGAAATCGATTGGAATCATAGTAAATGGTGCATCTGTAGAAGATGCAGATTCCATATTCGCTTTCATAGTTCCCGGTAAGCAGTTCATGGTATACCAAGAACCCATCATAACCATAGCCGCTTTCTGTGACAGGAATAAATTATTCGCTTCCGGATACTGCTGTAAACCTAGTGCCCCGTCTTGCATAATTCCCTCATCAAAAAGAGATTTCCAAATTTCTAATCCTTTTACAAAAGTATCTTCTGTCCACTCAATTTCTCCCTTGCAAGCTTTCGTAAAATCACCCGGTTTAATGTTGTCACAGATTGCATGGTAGGTATCCATATTAAAGGCTCCCTGTCCGGCTCCCTGTACAAAACCGATAATTCCATTTTTCTTAAAGGTATCACAAGCTGTTTTCCACTCTTCCATATTGGTAGGAATCTTTACATTGTATTTATCAAATAAGTCTTTGTTAATCCAAAGATTGCCTGCATATACAGCGCCTACTCCCAAGGCTTTAACTTTTCCGTCCACAGTCATCGTCTTGATAGAAGTTTCACTGAGTTTGTCTTTATAATCTTCTCCCAGAGCATCCTTTAAGGCATCATCCATGTCAATTGCCTGACTTGCAAACACTTCAATCCCACCATTCGCAGAACCTGCCGACACCTCAAAAGCATCTACACCTGCCCCATTTGCCAATGCAGGTTTTAGGGTTGCATCATAGTCATCAATCGTTACCTGTTTCCATTCTACCTTGATGTTTGGATACTCTTCATTAAAAGCCTTAATGTATTCTTCATTAGTCGGCGAACCGGGAGTCCATCCCCACCATACTACAGAACCTTCTTTAGCCGGCTCTACCTTGCTTGCTTCTTTTGCCTTGCTCGCTCCTTGGCTGCCACACCCTGCAAACAGTCCTGCCGTCATTGTCACCGCAAGTAATACAGATAACACTTTTTTCTTCATACCCTTTTCCTCCTTACTGTGCTTTTCTCATCAACTTTTGAATATAGTTTATACTTTCAAGATACTCTTCATCCGTATCCAGATGTTCAATAATAAATGGCATTTGCGGATTATACTTTTCTCCTGTTTCAATGAGGTGCTTTATATTGACGCCCCCCTTGTCCACGCAAGTCTCCTTAAAATGAATCGTGTAGTTTTCTTCTAAATGTACATTTTTTAAGTGACAGCTTTTTACTGCATGACCTAATTTATCAAAACACTCTTCTATAAATTCTTCATTCATAAAATATCTTTGCGGACTTGTCATCCAGTTAAAAACATCCATATGAACTGCAAACCTCTCCCTGTCTACCTCTTCTAAGAGTTTTACATATTCATCCGGTCCCATTGGATACATCCAAGGCATAGACTCTATGGTAAAATAAGTATTTTTAGGCTTTACCGCATCAATGATTTCCCGGATAGTTTTTACTCCAAGATTCCATGTTTCCATGGAATAATTTTCCTTGCATGCTCCATCCCAGCGGTTTCCTCTGGAACCTAAAATATTCACGCAGCAAGCAGCTCCTATTTGGTCTGCAAGTTCCAGTTGCCCTATGGTGTAGGCAATGGCTTCTTTTCTTTTTCCCTCATCAGGATCCATGGTATTTCTCCATACTCCCACTTCCGCTAAAATAAGATTATTTTCCTTTGCCGCCTTTATATAAGCTTGTAAAAGCCGGGCATCCTCCTGAAAATTCAAAGGGAAATTAATAGCACTTAGACCCAAATCTTTATGTTTTTTCGCCCATTCCTCCGGATTTTTATGTGCCAGAGGAGAAGATGTACCTAATCTCATAGCTTATCCACCTTTATTTATTGTAGCTCTCCAAAAGTTCCACGATACATTTTAATTCCGGTGCTTCCAGATAATTGTACTCACCACTTCCATCCCCATAGACACCATGCTGTACAAGCTTTAAGCCAAATTTCTCAGCATTTTCTACACAAGCTTTTGAATCTTTTACCTGGAAAGCCACGTGATGGATTCCTTCTCCTTTTTCCTCTAAAAAATTTCTCCATGTAGATGGCTCTTCATTTGGCTGAATAAGCTCCAACTGAAGCCCCGGTCCTACATCAAAAAATGCCATCCAACAGTATGCTTTTGGTGCAGGCTGTCCCTGAAACTGTGTTCCGGTTATTTCATAATCGCCGATAGGCTGTGTTTCAGGCACCTCCACTCCTAAAAACTCTGCCCATTTTTTCTTTGTTGCCTCCACATCCTTTACAATAAATCCAACCTGTGCTACTAAATGTGTTCCAATTGCACCTTTCATTTTTTCTTCCTCCCTGTTTTCCTTTATATTTGATTTAAATAAGTTCCTGCCGTAAGTGATTTAGGTCTTTGGCAAGTCGTCTTCATATGATAAAAACCATCCATCTTCGACGCAAGCAAAATTCCCTCTAAAGCTTCTGTAATATGCAATATCCAATCTTTATTTGTTCTATTTTCTTTTCCTTCGGCAATCGCATTTGCCAAATCAAAAACGCCGATACCTCTGGAATAATCTTTTGCCCTTGTATAAAGCTCCGGTAATTCAAAAAAATGCTTACTTCTCTTTACCATTTCTTCCGTGTTTTGGTAAGCTAAGTCTGTATATTGTTCCTTTCTATAAACCTTAGGACTTCCTCCGCCAAAGTTAGGGTCCGGATAAGTCAAAGTACCGCCATCCCCATAAATTTCAAACATTGGTAAATTCGACTGATAGATATCAAAACTGACATTTAAGTTGACTACCACACCGCTTTTTAAATTTAAAATCGTTGTATAATGTGTCGGTGTTTCCGTCTCAAAAGTAGAACCCCTATCCTTTCCTGTGTAAATATACCGCTGACTCTCACCACCCGCAGATAATGCAGCTATTTTCTCAATCGGTCCTAACAAAGCTACAATTGCAGATAAATAATAAGGCGCCATATCAAAAATAGGTCCGCCGGTTTTCATATAAAAAGGTCTTGGGTTGGGATGCCATGTTTCTACGCCCGCATTGGTCATGTTGGCTGTCACAAAAAATGGTTTTCCAATCAGTCCTGCATCCAGATAATATTTCATACTTTGTAATCCTGAAGCTAAAAAAGTATCCGGTGCACATCCGACTCTAAGTCCCCTTTCTTCCGCCAAATCCAAGAGTTCTTTTGCCTTATCCAAGGAATGGGCAAAGGGTTTTTCACTAAAGAGGTGTTTTCCTGCCAAAAGAATCTCTTTACTGGTCTTTTCATGGCACTGTGGCGGTGTCAAATTAATGACTATTTCAATTTCTTTATCTTCTAAAAGTTCCTTAGGACTATATGCCTTTGCAATGCCGAACTCTTTTGCTTTCTCCTCTGCCAGCTCCTTTACAAGATCTGCACAGGCCATAATCTCTAAATCCGGATAGAAATTTTTAATATCGCCTAAATAGGTATTACTAATTACACCACATCCCAAAATTCCTACCTTTAATTTTCTCATTTTTTCCACCTCTTTTCTTAATTGTCCATCTCTTTTTATTTTTTTCTTTTGTTATGTGTGTATTATATGTGTTTTTCTTTATCTATGCTTTTTAAATCCTCTATCATAACTATGCAAAAATTGCTTACTTTTTATTTACTTAGTCAGCCTATTTTTTCTAAAACATCTTTCTTTTTCCCTTTAAAATAAAGGCTTTCAAAAATCGCTATCTTTCCCTTTCTTGACTACTTGTCATATTTTGCTATAATTGATATTAAATATTGCAAGATGTCAGCCGTCTTGACTAAGACGCTTTAGTTTTTATTGGAACTTTTATCTATTTATTTCTTTTATATGAGGGGTTTTTTATGCAATTAAACAATTATTTTGAACAACTGTCTTTTGAAAATGGCAAAAAAATAAATACTTCTCGCAACATCAGCATCGACTATTCCAATTCCCTGCACTGGCATCCTTTTGTAGAGATTTTAGTAAGTCTGTCTGAGCAAAATGAAGTATCAATTAATTTTACGGAATATCAACTTTCCACAAACGACATTATCATTATCTATCCGGGAGATTTACATTCCATTCATTATCATAAAGAAAACACTTTTTTAGTCATTCAATTTCCCGTAGAATTGATTGGTAGTTTAAATGAGCTAAACAGCATTTCCTCCCTACTCTCCCAATACCCTTATATAAAATACAATCCTTTTGAATCGGACAGCGATATGCGTATCCATCTACTCAAAAGGATTGTAGATTTGGAGGAGGGAAACAAAAATTTCAAAGAAGTGGAAATGTATTCCCATCTTCTCCTGTTTTTTAGTCACCTGGGGCAATACTGTCTTCAAAATGAAGAAAGCAACCCCAAAACATACTCAAATTCTCATGCAAATTCCACAAAATTAATGGCAGAAGCCTGTCTTTATATTTCCGAAAATTGCAGGCAGGATTTAACATTAGAGGAAGTTTCTCACCAGTTGGGTATCAGCAAATCACATTTTTCTCATATGTTTAAGCACTATACCCACACTACCTTTGTAGATTTTTTAACCGGAGAAAGAATTAAACATGCGGAAACATTATTTACGGATTCTTCTATGCGTATTACCGATATTGCTTTTGAATCCGGATTTTCCAGTATTTCTTCTTTCAATCGTGCTTTTAAAAAAATCAAAGGAATCGCCCCAGTGATTTTAGAGCTACCATGAAACATTTAAATTAAACTTTTATTTTTCTTTTTTAAATTCCGCAAAAGCTCTCCCTGTGATTTTTTTGAAACATTTCCCAAAATATTTTGCATCTAAAATGCCAATTTTTTCCGCAATTTCATAGGCTTTTAAATCGCTATGTTCTATACAAAAAATTGCCTTTTCTATCCTTTTTCTTAAAAGATAATCACTAAAATTCACATCCATTTCTTTTTTAAACTGTCTACTTAGATAGGATGGATTGACAAAACAGGCATTTGCTATACTCGTTAAGGAAAGATTGGCATCACCTAAGTTTTCCTCTATATAAAGCTTTGCTTTTTCTATCAAAGATAAGGGAAGATCTTTTCCCTTTTCTTCCTTTTCAATTTCCTCTTTTACTTTCTCTAAAGATTTTTTAATTTCTGCCCGATTAAAGGGTTTTAATAAAAAATCATGAACACCGAGACGCATAGCACTTCTTGCATATTCAAATTCATCATAGGCTGTCACAATAATCCTGCGAATAGAGGGAAAGGCCTCTCCCACTGCCTTTACCAAATCAAGACCATCCATTTTAGGCATGCGAATATCTGTCAATAAAACATCCGGAAGATCTCCGGGTTGCAGTCTATAAAGTTCTGCTAATGCCTCCTCTCCGTTAGCTACCTCTATAATGTCTTCAAATCCAAGATTCATTTCTGATATCAAAAAAGCTAAAAGTTTTCTGCTTTTTTCTTCATCCTCCACAATCATTAGTCTTAATTGAAGCATAATTTTTCCTCCTATAGCCTGATTCCATAGCGAACCGGAACTAAAATCTCTATCTTAGTACCATTTCCTTTTCTACTCTCTATCCTATACTCTACATCTTCCTGATAAAAAGTATTCAGCCGCTCTACAGTGGCTCTTAGTCCAAAACTTTCCGGATTTTTCAAAAGGGCTTTCCCCTTTACTTTAGAGAGCTCATAATCATCCATTCCCACTCCGTCATCTTTTACACTAATGAGAATATATTTATCCTCTTTTACTAAATTTACACCTATTTCTATCAGACCACCACGGGCTTTCTCCTTAATCCCATGATAAATGCTGTTTTCCACCAAGGGTTGTAAAATTAATTTCAAAACCCTAAGAGGATAGAGTTTTTTATCTACATTAATTCTATAGTCTAACTGGGCACCATAACGCAGTCTTTGAAGACACATATAGCTTTCCACAATCTCTATTTCCTCTCCCAAAGTGACAACTTCTTTTCCTTTACTGAGCGACAACTGATAAAACCTGCCAAAAGCCTCCAAGGCATCATATAGTTCTTCCGTTTTTTTCATAGCACATAAATACTGCATGGCATTGATAGTATTATAGAGAAAATGTGGTTTTATTTGCTCTTGCAAAACCCGAAGTTCCGCCTTTCTTTTTGTCTGTTGAGCTACATTAATTTGAGAAATCAAACTTTCATTTCTTCCCACCAGGGCATTATATTTATCTTTCATAATACTAAGTTCCCCTCTAGGAACTTTAGCTGTCATTTTATGCATTTTCCCATCTACGGAATCCATAGACTTTATCATTTTTTCTATAGGATGAGCCACCTCAATCAACATCAGCACAAAACTAAAGGCAAAAACGATTAACATAGTCAAAAGAATAATAAGAAAATATCCACCTCTAAAATGCAGCTTCTGCCATTCACTTTTATAGGGCAAAACCGCCCTTACATACCAGTCCGTATTTTTTATCTGCGTACTTTGAAGCAAATATTCCTGTCCCTCCGAATTTTTATAAAATTTCGTCTTATTTTTTTGAAAATTTCTTTTTTCCTTATCCCAAATTTTTTTAGACTCTGCTCCATTATAAGAAACCAGACTACCATCTTTATCGGTAATATAAAAAATAATTCCTGTATCCTTTGCAAGTTCCGCATACACATCTTGCAAATGTTCATTTCCTATATTTACCATAAGGACGCCTAAAGGCTGAAAATCAGAAACATCATTTATCAATCGCAAAAAAGAAACAGAGACTTCGGCTTTATTTTTCTTTAAAAAATAATCGCCGTTTACCTCCAAGGTAAAATAACCCTCCAAACTCTCTACTTTGGAATACCAACTGGTCATTTTTACATCACTTAGAGCTGACCCGCGAAAGGATATTTTATCCATACCATAAATTCCTCCGCCATTTTTCAAAACATAAATAGAATCTACAAATGGCAGAGCAATCGCCCAGTAACTTACATTTTTTCTCACTCTGGTACTCGCTTCAGTAAAAGAAATATCCTTTGTTTTCAAAATCGTTTGTATTTCCTCATCTCCCAAAACAGAAAAAGAATTTTGTTGAATCATCTGCACCATGGATTCGATAGAAGAAGCCACTGATTCTGAAGATTGCTTTAAAATTTTTATTCTTTGCTCTTTTTCCTGCATCCTATATAAACGATTATAGGCAAGCATTGCAATTATAATTACAATGCTTGCCACCAGTACATAGAAAAAAGAAAATCTAAGAGCAAGTCGCTTTTGCGACATTACTTTCATCCACTTCATCTTTCCCTTGTTTTCTCTCCTCTTTTATGAAATTTTCTACCCTTAACCTTTTACCGCTCCCATTACCAAACTCTCCTGTACCTGCTTATTCAGCGCAAAGTAAATTAACAGTGTAGGGATAGTCGCTACAACTAACGCTGCTCCAATTGGCCCCCATGATGTCTGAAATTGACCGGACATAGACTGGATACCTACAGTTAAGGTTCTTTGATTTGCATCTGATATATAAACCGTCGCAAACATTAACTCGTTCCATGCCTGCAAGAAAGTAAAAATTGCTACCGTTGCCAAAGCAGGGCGCATCAGAGGAAAAATCACCCGAAAGAAAATCTGATAAATTCCCGCTCCGTCAATACAGGCCGCCTCTTCAAGTTCTCTTGGAATACCATTCATAAACCCTGATACAATCATAAGCCCCATAGGAATTGCAAAACCTGTATAAGGTAGAATAAGTGCCCAGGATGTATTAAGAAGGTGAAAGGTCTGCAATATGTAAAACACCGGAAGTAACGCTGCATGAATAGGAATCATAAGTCCCGTCATCAAAAGTATTCTGGCTGCTTTTTTTAACTTCCAATCCATTCTTTCAATCGCATAACATGCTGTAATAGATACAATGGCGGTAAATAAAATAGTAACTACCGTAACCACAATACTGTTTTTTAAATAGATTCCTACATTTCCCCCGGCAAAAGCAGTGCTGTAGTTTTCAATCAACCAGTGTTTTGGTAAACCCAAAATATTTTCCCCAAAAATTTCATCATTATTTTTAAGAGAAAATGTAAAAAGCCAATAAAGGGGGAATAGACAGATAAATGCCCATAAAACCAAACCTACATATTTTAAAGCTTTCAAACAAGTTTTCATAAGTCCCCTCCCCTAGTATTTTTTCTGCAAACGCTGAAAGATAAGCGTTACGATGCCCGTAAAGATAAAACATTCCAGAATAATAAATACAGCCATAGCAGAGCCATATCCATACTGATAGCTTTTAAAAATCGTTCTAACCATCAAGGTACTTGGCACTTCCGTCGCACCCGCAGGACCTCCATTAGTTAAAATATAAATCAAATCAAAAACCTTTAGGGCTCCTGTTACAGAAAAAATCAAGCTCACCTTCAACATGGGAAGTAACTGAGGAATCGTAATTTTAAGAGCCATTTGAAAACGGTTTGCCCCGTCAATTGCAGCCGCCTCATAGACTTCTTCTGCTATATTTTTAATTCCGGCATATAGAAGAAGCATGTGGTATCCTACATATTGCCATAGGATTGGCACAAAGACTGCAAAAAGCACCACACCCTTACTTGCCAGCCATGCATGACGAAGAGAATCTAATCCCAAAAGTCCTAAAACAGTATTTAAAATACCATAATCCGGATGATAAATTTTGCTCCAAAGTTGTCCGATAACTGCAGTTGACATAACCACAGGAACAAAATATACAGTCCTAAAAAATCCACTTCCCCTTGTCTTTGCGTCGGACAAAACTAAAGCAATCAGCAAAGAAATAGGAATCTGTATAAAAACAGAAACCAAAAGAAATAAAAATGAGTTTTTCACAGCCAAAGGAAATTTATCAATATTATCCTTAAATAAATGTAGATAATTTTCAAAACCTATAAACTTCATAGGAGAAAAACCGTTCCACTCCATAGTGGAATAAACAAGAGACAATACAACCGGCAGAGCAATGATTAACACAAAAAAGAAAAGTGCCGGCAACATAAAAATAAAAATTGCTTTTTTATTGGAAAATACTCGATTCATAACACCCTCTACTTTTCTAACCAACTATAAGCATAGGCTTTTATAAAATTTCAGTCGCCGCTCCTTTTCGAAGTCGGCGACCGTTTTTATCAGGTAAACCTTAGCTTTGCTATGGTCTATTATAGTTACTATTTGTTCATTGTCTGAAGATTCTTTGCATATTCTTCCGGTGTGATTTCCTTTGCAAAAAGTTGCTGAGAAAGTCTCATATAAGTTTCAGAGTCTTCTCCTGTAAGATAGGTATTCCACCATAAAGTATAGCTTGATGCATCTTTTGTCAAATCTACCAGCTGTTTGGTAAGGTCATCTACCTTAGACTCATCTACTTCTACTTTCCATGTTGGCAGACCTGCACCTGCTTCATAAAGGTTTTTAGCAAATTCCGGTAAAATCTGACTTAACGCATAAACACATTCTTCAGGATATTTGGTATCCGCATTTACAAGGAAACACTCAGATGCTCCTCCCGTAAAGTCATTCACATCACTCTTATCACTTAATGACGGGAATTTTGCAATCGATACTTTTCCTTTTACTTTACAATCATCTCTATTAATATTTCCAATAGTCCAGCTTCCGTTAAAGTACATAGGCACTTCACCGTTATAGAAAGGTACTTCCGACTCATCACGAGATAAGGCTAATGGATTTTCTCCAAAAGCTCCCATATCTACCAACTCTTGGATTTTTCTTGCCCCTTCTACAATTCCTTTATCCTCAAAGCTTCCCTTCTTGGAAAGAGCAGCTACGCAGGCATCCACACCTGCCTCTCTGGTCTGAATCATATCTGCGTACATATCAATACACCAAGCTTCTTTTCCACCGACTGCCATAGGTGTTTTAATTCCATTATCCAAAAATGTCTGGCATGCAGTTTTTAACTCTTCATAAGTCTCCGGAACCTTCACCTGATATTTATCAAACAATTCATTGTTAACAAAGAAGGTTCCGACAGCCTGGCTATATCCCATTCCATAAACTTTTCCGTCAAATGTCATATTGTCCAAAGCCCCATCCAACAACTGTCCTTTAATATCCTCTGTCAGATACTCATCCAAGGCTAAAACCTTTTTACCTTCTACAATATTTTGCATATATCCGCCACTCCAATAAAAATAAATATCCGGAGCCTCGTTTGCCGCAATTGTAGTTACCATCTTCTGCTTATAAGTTTCATTTTCTGTTGCATCTAAGACAATCTCAATATTTTTATCATTAGTCTCATTGAACTTTGCAATTGCATCCTCAAAAGGTTTTTTGCTGGACTCTGATTCAGCCGCCCAAATATGCCACATATTTAATTTAATCTTTCCATCACCGCTCTTTGCCTGCTCATCCTTGGATGCACCTCCACATGCACCTAGACTTACCATCATAGCTGCGCTTAAAGCAAAAACTCCCGCTTTCTTTAAAATGCCTTTCATTTTTCTTCCTCCTCCACTTTTTTTGTTGATTTTCATGATTACTTCCTTCTTACATTTAGTTTTATTGCACTAAATATCTTAAATTAATCATATAGTATTCATCATTTTATATAAACCAACAAAAACAACTGAAAGGGGTAATATTTTTACCTTTTACTCCTCTGCAAAAGGTCCCGGAAGCACTTTATCAAAACGATTCTTACCATAGAAATCTTTATCAAAGACAATATCGCTTCCATCCGGCTCTTCAAAGCGCTCCTCCGGCTCAAAAGCATACCCCAGAGTATCAGAGCAGATCATATTCACTTTAGGAAGGTAATCAAACAGATCACTCTTTACGCAAAAAGCCCCATCCTTTTCTTCCAAAGTAACCGATACCTTATGCTCCTCATCCACAAAATAATTTTCTTCGATATCACAAGGTTTCGCCCCATTAAAGTAGATATTTCCTCCTGTCCATACAGGTAGTGGCATATAATATTTATCCCTGGTATCCTGGCTTCCCTCTCCACAGTAGTCTGTAAAATAGCTCTTCCATACGTCCTCGGTCATGTAGCCATCATAACTTAAGGTTCCTGCCACCAAATTGCCGTCATCCCATTCACCGTCTTTTTCCGTTTCACAGATATCCAGCATACCCTGCCTCACCTTAGCTTGTACAAAAATATTATTGTAGAAGCGAACATCACCGTGCAAAATAGACATAAATCCTGTAATCTCTGTTCTATGAGGCATATGAATCGGTGTATAACGAGTAGAATCATATTTTACAGTACCATTTTTAACTCCCCTTCCTACGGCTGTAATTGCACCAACAAAAAGGTTATGCACAAAAGCCACACCTTGTGTAGGAAGTTTTACACATCTTTCAGATAACATAATATTATTGTCTACCAAAGTCGGTCCATGAGCAATTTCTATCCAAAGGTCTTCTCCAAGTCCCAAACCATTTTTACTCTCCGGAACCAATAAGTAATCTTTAGGAAGGCAATTATCATGGAAAAGATTACAAGAAACACGGGTTCCTTGGGTTTGCCAGTCCAGCCAAATACCTCTTGTACAATCATGAAAATGATTATTTCTAATAATCACATCAATGGCAGCATGAAATTTAATACCTCCGATTTCAGCACCTGCCAAATTTCTCTTATTGTTAATATGATGAATATGATTATTTTCTATCAAAGAAAATACGCAACCTAAATTTCCTACAATTCCCGTCTGTCCGCAGTCATGAATATCACAATTCCTTACAATATGAGAACCTATAGTCTCCTTGCTCCATCCATCAATCTGCGCAATCAAAGAACAATCTCTTTGTGTCTGTGCACCATCTTTATACTTGTAATGAGACCATTTATTATCATTATGCTCTTGTTTATATTTTCCCAAAGAAATCCCTGAGCACTTAGAATGTGAAATTTCACAATCCTCAATCAGCCAGCCTTTAGACCAATGAGGGCCAATCATACCCTCTTGATGTGCTGTCGGAGGTGCCCACTGTGTCGCCGCCTTAGTAACTAAAAATCCAAGCAAATGAATATAATCCACATGCTCTTTTTCCGGATAAAAACAATGCGGGCGGACATGGATTTCTACATTTTCCTCATTAGGATTTTTTCCCTGAAAATTTGCATAGATAAGTGTCTCATCCGCCTCATCATCCTGGCAGGTATACCAGGTATGTTTGGTAAAATCCTTATCCCAAGATAGATTATAATAATCCGGTTCTAATACATCCTCCAAACGCACCTTTTCATAGAGCGACTTTCCATTTAAATATACCTCTCCTGTATGACAAGGATCATCCTGACTTAACCAATCTCCCCATACTAAGGTTTTATAGGGGTTATATCTTCCAAAATAACTATTAGGAATTCTTAACTTCCAGACATCTTTTTGATACAATTCCCAGCTATCAAACGGATCCGCACCTGTAATAACAGCCTCACCTTTTTTTTCCGAACGATAAATAATAGGTTTTTTCTCGCTTCCTGCATTTTTAGGGCTTACATCTTCACGATAAACTCCCGGAGCCACTATAATTTCATCTCCCGCCATAGCAACATCTGCCGCTTCTTGGATTTTCTTAAAGGGAAGCTCTTTACTTCCGTTTCCATTTCTTTTTGCTTTTCCATCTACATATAAAAGCATAGTTTTCCTCCTCATTTATTAGTTTTGTCACTAAACTAATTTATTTTCTTTCATAATAGGCAATTCTCCGATTTGGGTCAATAGAAGCAAGTAACAAAATTTTCATTCTTATTTTGTATATCTTTTTAGGTGTAGCCTATGCTAATATAAAATCAGAAAACCTAGAAATTTTATCTTCTAATATATGATAAAATCTTTGATGTTATAAGGGAGATTCGTAGCATGGTAAAAGGAAGCAAAAGTTTGATACGGGATATTAATACCCAACTGGTATTGAAAACAATTATGGAGGAAGGCTCTATTTCTCGCGCCACACTCTCTAAAAAGCTGGGACTTACCAAAGCCACCATCTCCGCTATCGTACAGGAACTTTTAAACAAACACCTTGTTAGAGAAATCGGAACTTTAACGGTAAGCAGCGGAAGAAAACCTATTTTATTAGAGTTTGCCTCTGATTGCGCCTACGCTATCAGCCTTGATATTTCTCAAACCCAGATTACCATTCTATCTGCTACTCTTGCCGGAGAAAATTGTGTTCTCCACCAATACCCTACAAAAAATAAAAGAGATTGTATTTTGGAGGAATTAGAATCCGCTATTTTATCACAACTAGAAGATATTCCCAACTGTCCTTATGGACTTATCGGTATTACTTTGGGGATTCACGGTATCATTCACGAAGAAGAAATTTTATTTACCTCCTATTCCGATTACGCTCATCTTGATTTTATCTCCAGCTTACGAGAGAAATTTCAAGTGCCTGTTTATGTTGTCAATGAAGCCAATCTCTCTGCCTTGGGAGATTATAGTTTTCATTACCCCGGACAAAATGTCGTAGAACTCTCTATCCACTCAGGTATAGGTCTTGGAATTATTTTAAACAAGCAACTCTTTTTAGGTAGCAAGGGTTATGCCGGAGAGTTTGGGCATACCACGATTCAGATTGATGGACGCCCCTGCCCCTGTGGGAATTTCGGATGTCTTGAGCAGTATGCATCAGAAAGGGCTATTTTATCTGATTTTGCAACAGAGAGTCATCGTCCCTTTGTCAACTGCGATGAGTTTATTTCTCTTTATCAAAAAAAAGAGCCTATTGCCATAAAATTTATGAATCATTTTATAAAATATATGGCACTTGCGGTAAATAATATATTAAACACTTTAGACCCTGACCTGATTATCCTAAACAGCTCCTTTACTATGAATTTTCCTCATCTTGTGGACGATATAAAGGCTTCTGTTTGCGGACGGCATCACAAAGAATATTCCCTCTTGCCATCAGAACTGCAAGATATGTCTATTTTACTGGGAGGCATCTGCTATTCTAAGATGGAGTTTTTAAAAACGGATTTTACTATATAAAATGACCTAAGAAGGGCTCCAAGAGCGCAGTCCTTCTTAGGTCATAACTTTCCCTATCTTGATGGCTATACAAACTTCTATTCATTCAAGAAAAAAGTATTACTTTCCATTTCTCTTTAAGCTTTTCTATTGTCCAGGCAGCATTAGCAGGACTTGTCGAGGGCAAAATCTCCGCTGCCATGCCAAGCATTTTTTCCTGATATTTATGAAAATAATTACCGGAAGTTTTTCCATTACAAAAAATTCTACTTACCTTAGAATTCTTAATAATCTCCCTTAAATCTGTGGGAACCACATTTTTAATACTGCTATCTGAAGAGCCTTTAATATCACAACTATAAATGGTATCCCACAAAGCAATCTCATGTTGCAGTGCAAAGTCACGTTTTTCTTCCACTGTTTGTGGTGTTTCTTCCTCATACAAAGCTGCCAGCAACTTCCAAAAACGATTTTGTGGATGTCCATAAAAAAACATCTGCTCTCTGGATTTTACTGACGGCAAACTACCTAAAATAAGTATTTTAGAGTTTTTATCATATAAAGGTTTTATAGGATGTACAATATGCTGATAATCCATCTGTTCTCCTCTCCTATCCATTTTTATCGAAAGGTCGACTATGAACAAGACCAAGTCCCTCCATTTCCACCCTGATAGCCTCCTTATCCACTTTATTGTCCGCTTCTTTTACTAATTTTACTTTCATACCTGCCTGCATGAATTTCTAATCATGATAATACTTTGTTCCTGCTATGGTAAAGTAAATAGTTTTCATAACACTACCCCTCCCTATTTGTAAACGTTTGTTTATAGGGAAATACTAGCATTCATACCGCCCCTTAAAAGGTATCCTTTATAATTCAGTTCCCCTATTTAAAATCTCCATATAAGCAGAAAATACATATCTTTTATTTCGCTTTTGATCCGGAGTAACATCTTGTAATATATTATCCGCACAAAAGTCATCAACCATTTTGCTTACTGTAGGGTAACTTACACCTAATATATCTGTAAGATTGTTTTTTGATACAATCGGATGTTTGAATAAATCATCAAGTAAAATACTATACACTGTTGAATATCCTTTATTCGTAATTAGTTTTTCACATTTTGTTTTTA
>DATCYL010000247.1:0-3856 GCA_036570305.1 Lachnospiraceae bacterium | reverse complement strand
AAGTAAGAAATTCTAAAATGGGAGAAAGCGTAGGAGAAAAGGATATGAATTACCATGTATTAACACTTTTCCCTGAAATGATTTACCAAGGGATGAATACCAGTATCATGAAGAGGGCATTGGAAAGTGAACGAATTTGTCTTGAGGCAATCAATATAAGAGATTTTTCTGCCAATAAGCATCATAAGGTAGATGATTATCCTTATGGTGGAGGAGCCGGAATGGTTATGCAGGCACAGCCGGTCTATGATGCTTATCTGGAAGTAAGAAAAAAAATCGGGAGACCTTCCAGGGTGATTTATTTAACACCACAAGGGAAGCCTTTTAGTCAGAAAATGGCAGAAGGTTTTGCCAAAGAAGAAGATTTGATTCTTCTTTGCGGTCATTATGAGGGAATTGATGAGAGAGTTTTAGAAGAAATTGTAACAGACTATGTCTCGATCGGGGATTATGTTCTAACGGGCGGTGAGTTACCTGCCATGGTTTTAATGGATGCGATTTCAAGGTTAGTGCCCGAAGTTTTAAATAATCAGGATTCAGCAGAATATGAAAGCTTTTATGACTCTTTGTTGGAGTATCCCCAGTATTCACGACCTGAAATATGGCAGGGAAAAGAGGTACCGAAAGTTTTATTGTCCGGACACCATAAAAATATAGAACTATGGAGAAGAGAAGAATCGATTAAAAGAACTTTAAAGTTTCGACCGGATTTGTTGGAGCAAGCCAATTTAAGCAAGAAAGAAAGGCAATATCTGGAAAAATTGCTTGCAAAGAAAGAACAAGTATAATATAATTATATGCGTTGTAAGAAAAGATGGTCCGCTGTTAGATAGCTAATAAGAACATCCAAATAGAAATAAGGAGAAAAAAGATGAACAATATTATTAAAAGTATTGAAGCAGCACAGTTAAAAGCAGAAGTTCCTGTATTTGCAGTAGGCGATACTGTAAGAGTACATGGAAAAATCAAAGAAGGAAATCGTGAAAGAATTCAGATTTTCGAAGGAACAGTTATTAAAAGACAGGGTGGAAGCACTCGTGAAACATTTACTGTTCGTAAATTATCCAATGGCGTTGGTGTAGAAAAGACATGGCCATTACACTCTCCAAGCGTTGTAAATGTTGAAGTTATCAGACGCGGTAAAGTAAGAAGAGCAAAATTAAATTACTTAAGAGAGCGTACCGGTAAGGCTGCAAAAGTAAAAGAATTAGTAAGATAAGAATACTTTCAGATAGCAATTCTGACAGTCTATTGTTTATCGCGGGATAATAAGGACAATTACAATGTTAATTGTCCTTATTTTTTATAAGTCTTCATCAAGGTCCGAAAGTCCGAAGATTATTTATAATCTCGGAAGATACTTTTTTCGCTTTTGGTAAACACAAGTATCTTAATGGAAAGTTTATAGGAAATATTATGGGGAGAAAATCATGTATCCAGCAGATGAATTTGATTTTTATGAAGAGGTAAAGAAGAAAACAATTTTTGACAATAAAAAAGTACGGTCAGGAATAAAGTTTTTTGTGGAAATTATAGGAACCATGTTTTTGGCATGGCTGGTAACGATTGCTTTTTGTTATTCGATTACCGTGCAGGATAATTCTATGGAACCGACTGTGATGGCAGGGCAGACATTTTTTATAAATCGTGCCGTTTACAAGGTATCTTCTCCCAAAAGAGGAGATATTGTAGCTTTTCGCAAGGACAAGAATAAATCATCAAGCAGTCATGTGAAAAGAGTGATAGGGCTTCCGGGAGAAACTATAGAGATAAAAGAAGGGCAAATTATCATTGACGGGAAAACTTATATTGAGAAGAAAGGCTTTCCGGCTATAAACAACGGGGGATTGGCAGAAAGTGCAGTCACTTTGGGCAAAGATGAATATTTTGTTTTGGGAGACAATCGTAATAATAGTGAAGACAGTCGTTTTGGAGATGTCGGCAATATAAAGAAAGAAAATATAATAGGTAAATTATGGTTTATCAGTAAACCATGGAAAGAAATTGGATTTTTAAAGGGATAGGTAGATTTATGAATTATCAATGGTATCCGGGACATATGACAAAAGCGAAGCGAATGATGCAAGAAGACATTAAGCTGATAGATATTATTATTGAGCTTGTGGATGCACGTATTCCGCTTAGTAGTAGAAATCCCGATATAGATGACTTGGGAAAAGGAAAAGCAAGATTGATTTTGTTAAACAAAATTGATTTGGCTGATGAAAAGTATAATAAAGAATGGAAAGTATATTTTCAGGAAAAGGGTTTTTGGGTGCATGAAATCAATTCCAAAACCGGCAAGGGAATCAAAGAAATTCATTCTATTATTAAGGAAGCCTGCAAAGAAAAGATAGAGAGAAATTTGAGAAGAGGAATAAAAAATAAGCCGATTCGGGCAATGGTTGTTGGAATTCCCAATGTGGGAAAATCCACTTTTATTAATTCTTTTGCCGGCAGAGCCTGTACAAAGACAGGAAACAAACCGGGAGTAACCAAAGGAAAACAGTGGATTCGTATCCAAAAGGATGTGGAACTTCTTGATACACCGGGTATTTTATGGCCAAAGTTTGAAGACCAGTCGGTGGGTATGAAGCTGGCTATGATTGGTTCTATCAAGGACGATATTTTAAATATAGAAGAGCTTTCTCTAGAGGTAATCAAGCTTTTAAAGAAATATTATCCGGGAATTTTAACTTCCAGATACCAGGTGAAGGAAGAGGAAAAAGAGGTAAAAGTATTAGAAGAACTTGCACAAAATAGAAACTGTCTTTTAAAAGGTGGAGAAATTGATTATTTAAAGGCGGCAAAAATCCTTTTGGAAGAGTTAAGAAATGGAAAAATAGCAAGAATTACCTTAGAATATGTAGGAGAAAGAAGTGGCATCTAAAAAGGAACTAGAGCGGTTAGAAAAGCAGAGGATAAAGCTTGAGGTTGAAAAGAAGCGTATCTATGATTTGCAGGAATATGAACGTAAGTATGAACATTTAGGATATATTTGCGGAGTTGATGAAGTGGGCAGAGGTCCTCTTGCAGGACCGGTGGTGGCGGCGGCAGTGATTTTGCCGGCAGATTGTCAGATTTTGTATATCAATGATTCTAAAAAGCTTTCTGCCAAAAAAAGAGAAGCTTTGTATGAAGAAATTATGCAGGGGGCTTATGCTGTAGGGGTAGGAGTTGTTTCACCGCAAAGAATTGACGAAATTAATATTTTGCAGGCAACCTATGAGGCTATGCGGGAAGCGATAGGTAAGCTTACAATCAAGCCGCAGGTACTCTTAAATGATGCGGTAAAAATCCCGGATGTAGATATTTTGCAGGTGCCCATTATCAAGGGGGATGCCAAGAGTATTTCTATAGGGGCTGCCAGCATTATAGCAAAAGTAACTAGAGACAGAATGATGGAAGCTTATGAAGAACTGCTTCCGGGTTATAGTTTTGCAAGCAATAAGGGGTATGGTTCGGCAGCTCATATTCAGGCATTAAAGGAACGGGGACCTTGCAAGATTCATAGAAAGACTTTTATTAAAAATTTCGTTTCTGTTAAAGGAGAATAATTACGAATAGAAAAGATAATACAAGAAACATAGGGAACATACAAGAAAAAAAGGCCTGTCAGTATTTAATTGCTAAGGGCCTTAAAATTTTATTTAGAAATTTCAGATCCAAAAGCGGAGAGATAGATATTATAGCAAAAGATAAAGAGTACCTGGTTTTTATAGAGGTCAAATACAAACAAGCGCACACTTTCGGAGAACCCTTTGAGAAAGTGAATTATCAAAAACAGATTCGTATCAGCAAAACTGCACAATATTTTTTGTTAAAACACAAATTCCCGGAAGATACACCGTGCAGG
>DATCYL010000246.1:0-2932 GCA_036570305.1 Lachnospiraceae bacterium | reverse complement strand
TAGCCGTTTTCTTTCCTCTGCCCTTTTCTCTAACATTTTATGTGTCGTAGCCGTATCCGGATAAATATTCCAGTAAATACCGTAACGCTGCTGATACTGCTCCATATAAGGTATAAACTCATAATTTTCGTCTTCATCCGTTCCTCTTAGTTTAAAGAGGAGCCTTTCATCTTCCTCATTTGTTCTAACAAGCATCTCTTCAATATTTTTAATCCACTCCTGCGGTGTAGCGCCTTTCACAAGCAGATAATCCTTTTCCTCTTCATCCATTCTAGGTACTCTTACATTTACACCTGTATGAGTAAAACACATATCACGTTTTCCAAGTCCTGCTGCTAAAACTAAAGGTCCATAAGTAAATGCCACTACATTTTCATTATCCACAAGTGCATGAGCCTCTATCCTTGGATAAAAATTCAATTCTATAATTTTACTGTTTCTAATAGGAAGTCTGACAAATCCCTCTTCTACTCTTGGAGCAATTTTACTTCCGTCTATTTTAAGTTCAAATTGATTGTGCGTCCATTTAGGAATTCTTAGGGCAAGTATTCCCTCTCCATCGTAGCTATTGGGAATTTGGATAACTATTTTGTTAGATTCCGGAAACTTTGCCTCTAGGTGAAATTCTGTCTTCCAATCCTCATGGTAAATATCACAAGAGATATATCTTGCTATAATCAATTCCTTTTCATTGTGGTAGCAGATACCATCCTGAAGCTTTGTAAAATTTTCCATGCCCGTTCCGGTACAACACCAAAAGCTATGATAGGGATCTGTAAATACCTTAAAATATCCCGTCTGCATAGGCTGAAAGTACATCGTCATACCCGTCTGCGGATTTCTGGAACCCAAAATCGCATTAAACCATGTTCTCTCGTAAAAATCCATATATTTGCTGTCTGCTGTTACACTAAAGAGCATTTTACTTAATTTAAGCATATTGTAGGTATTACAGGTCTCTGCATTGCAGGCTGTCCTTTCCGCATCCAAAACATCCGCTTCTCCGAAGTGTTCCCACTCACTATTGCCCCCAGTAATATAGGTATGATGATTTACTACTATCTCCCAAAAATTTTTGGCACACTTAAAATAAAACTCTTCTCCTGTAAGCATATAGCGATTCATTGCCCCTATAATCTTTGGAATGGTCGTGTTTGCATGTAACTGATTCAGCACATCCTTACCTTGACTAAGACTCTCAAACAAATCCATCTCATCAAACCGGTGCGCTCCTTCTGCAAAACGTTTATTTCCGGTCAAGCGATATAAATCATAAAGGACATCATTCATCCCACCGTATTCTACAGATAAGACTTGCTTCTGTGTATCTTCATTCCACGCAAGAGCTCTATTACAAATCCAGTCTCCAAGCTTTACTGCCGTATCATAGGCGTCTTTATTTCCTGTAAGCTGTGCCGCACTCACCAATCCGGCTAACACCTTATGCATTGTATACCATGGAACCCATGCCGGTTCCTTATTCTCCACCTTATCAAAAAGCTCCTCCGAAGAAGCAAACAGATAACCATCCGCTCGCTGGCATCTTTTAAGTTCCCTACAAAGATAGTCCACTCTTTTAGATACCTCCTCATTTTTAGTCCCGACATATGCCTGCGCCAAAGCAGTTAGGTAATGTCCCATAGTATGTCCCTGTATCTGTGTATTCTCCCAGCCTCCATATCTTACGAAGTCTGTTTTTATACCATTCGTCTGAGCAAATCCAACCAAGAGTCTGTCTGCCTCCAAAGAAAGCAGATATTGAATCTCTTTTTCAAAAGCATCTGTCAGATAGGAATCTGTAATCTTCACATTTTTCAATCGAAAACTTCTATTCTTCTCCATACGCTTGTCCTCTGTCTTTCACTACTTATTATTTCTATATTCTATTTTATGAAATTGAGCATAAGATCAAAATGTGTTATTATTTACATAAGTGTCAAAAGGTAAGTTCTATATAGAGAAGCAATTTATCGTCATTTCTCACAATTACAAGGCCCTTAATCAGATATTAGATGGGCAATATTTCCTTTTTGTGTCAAAAAGTTTTATGATGTGTAAAAAAGATATATTTTCAAAATCTACTTATCTTCTTGATTTTCATTCTCTTTGCTATCTCTGCCTCATACTATGGGCGATTGAAAGCTTTTCTAAAGATTTATGTAAATCAAACAAAATTACATAGGAGAATTTGTGCAAAATGAAAGTGTTTGAAATTGATATTAGCCAACCGGTCACGTATCACTTTACCGGAAAATTCAAGTCTGATTCCTCAAATTGGAAACATGAAGCCATGCCCTTAGACGATTATGAGCTCTTTGTCGTCACTGAAGGGACTTTATATATACAGTATCAGGATTATAAATACGCAGTCAAAGAGGGCTTTTGCCTCATCCTTCCCCCCGGTAAATCCCCCAACAATCTTCGCAAAGGCTACAAGACTTCCACTTGCTCCTTCTATTGGATGCATTTTGCTTGTAGCGACTCCTCTTGCGAGCGAATCGTTGACTCCTCCTTACGATACCAAGGCTCTACTTTAAACCGCTCAAAACTTAGCTTTTCAGACTGTTTTGCTCTTCCCAATATAGAAAAGACCGTCATCCTGCTCAAGCAGCTACAGGATACGGTCCGTGCGGGATATCATCAAACTATTTTAAATTACATGGCAACTGTTGTACTCTGTGAAATCCATCAGCAATTTAATCAAAAGCTTCTGCAAAAGATAGAGGATAGGCGCCCCAATAACCAGTTATATCATGATATCGTGGATTATGTAAATCGTAATATCCATCGTTCTTTAACCGTCTCTTCTATTGCTGCTGAATTTGGCTACAATGAAAAATACCTCTCTCATATGTTTGGAAATAAAACAGGGCAGACGCTCAAACAGTACATCCTGCAAGCCCGTATCAGTCAAGCTAATTTTCTTTTGACG
>DATCYL010000245.1:0-1760 GCA_036570305.1 Lachnospiraceae bacterium | reverse complement strand
ACCATACACCACTGTTCCATCATCTGAAAAGGTAAATACTACATTACTCATCGGCAGTCACCTCCATCATATTTATAGCTTGCTCATAGGTGTATTCTTTCCCATCTCTATGAAGTACAACATCTGAAGTAGTATCATCATGTGCCTTTATATATCTTTTAACAGCTACATCAATAAACTTAGGTTCAAGCTCAACACCATAGCAAATTCTATCTATCTGATCACACGCTATAAGTGTTGAAGCCGATCCTAAAAATCCATCTAGTACAAGTCCATTTGTCTGGGTGCTTTGCTTTATCAAATAAGCAATCAGTGGTACTGGCTTACTTGATGGATGTCCATATCCATCCTCCTTGGAATTGCTAATTCCATCAAATTCAAATACTGCTTTTTGCTTTTGATCTCCATACCACTTATGTTTTCCATCTTTTCTCCAACCATATATAATTGGCTCCATATTAAACTTCCAGTCTGTTCTCATAAGTGGTGCTCTAGGTTTTTTCCAAATAAGCCCTGCTCCAACTTTAAAACCTGCATCTTCAAAGGCATCATAAAATACTCTTGCTTTCATCGTTGCATAAAACTCATAAATAGACGCATCAATTGCCATAGCGTTCTTAAAGTTAGAAAATACCTTCATTAAAAACTCGTAGCCTTCCTTATCGCCTAAATTATCATTGGCGATTTTTCCCGACTTATTTTCTAGATTTACAAAATATGGTGCATCTGTACAAACTAGATTTACCTTTTTTTCTGAAAGCAAATTGGCAAAGACCTCTGAATCAGTCGAGTCACCACAGATTATACGGTGTCTTCCTAGTGTCCAAATATCTCCTGCTTTAGAAAAGCATGGCTTATTAAGTTCTTCTTCAACATCAAAATCATCGTCCTTAACTTCTTTCTCATCTTCAAAGATACTGGCAAGCTCCACTTCATCAAAACCAAGTAGATCTAAATCAAAATCTGCTCCTTGAAGTTCAGAAAGTTCAATAGCAAGCATATCTTCATCCCAGCCTGCATTAAGTGACAGTTTATTATCTGCGATGATATATGCCCGTCTTTGAGTTTCAGTTAAATGACTTTCCTTTACACAGGGTACTTGCTTTAGCCCTAGTTTTTGTGCAGCCGCAAGTCTACCATGACCTGCAAGTATTGTATTATCTTCAGCTATCAGTATCGGAGATAAAAAACCAAACTCTTTTATGCTTGCAGCAATCTGTGCAATTTGACTTTCTGAATGTGTACGAGCATTTCTGATATATGGAATGAGGTCACTTACATTTGCTAGATAATACTGCATTTCTTTTTCCATAAGCTCCTCCCATTAAAAAAGACCCCACTCGGCAAATTTTTCAAATCCACCTACGGAGTCTATATATTCCTTCGCAATTCTTACAATCTCATCATAAGGTTTACCATCAATTTCTTTATCTCCAATTGCACAGCAAAATTTAACTTCTTCTCCTGTTTCCTGTGCCTTAAGATATGCATAGATATTTACAGATACATCTGCCTTGGATAAATCTTTACCATGAAGACCTCCACCTGTTACGGAGTCTGCCATGTCCGATCCAAGTTTTCTATTGGTAGCTCCTGTATCTACATCAGTTCCACCAGTCCAATCTCCCAGTGGATTTACTTCTGCATAAGGATATTCCTGTTTGAGTATCTTGGTATCTACATTACTCTGACAGATAATCAGCCTTGTTTCATCTAAGATATACTTGCCATCAAATGGATATTTTTCATAAATTTCTCTT
>DATCYL010000244.1:0-4762 GCA_036570305.1 Lachnospiraceae bacterium | reverse complement strand
GAACCGGCGTATCTTCCAAACAAATGGTAAAAATCATATCTTTTGTCACCACAATCCCAAGAGGAATAGTGCCAAACCATTCTTTTTCATTTCTCTCCTCTATAATGGGGATATCCACTAAAATCATAGTATAGTTATCCTCCACCATAATACGGGAACGCTCCTCCTCATCAAGAGGCGCCCGCAAGTCATCCGTCTCTATTTGGTATTTTTCTGCAACCTCCAAAAGTTCTGTTGCAGTAGGATTAGTAAGGGCAATCCAACTGCCCTCTGTCGCTTCATCAATCTGATGAATGTTCCCATCTAAAGTTCTAAATATTCTTATCATTGTTAACCTCCCATCTACATAGACGAAAGGATGAAAAACCGACCGTCTATGCAATTAAATTTTTTCAAAAAATTAAAACTGTCACTCGGACTAGGCCCGCTTTCCATAACAACACTTCCCTTCTCTTATCAGCTGTAATTTCTAAAACAAATACATACATTTTTATTGTACGGCTATGGCAAAAACACTAGATTTAGTTACTGCCAAAAATCAATCTCATTATATTGTTTTCTCTTTCGTTTGTCAACGAAATCAGTGTCGTCCTTCTTATATCAAAAACTGTTCTATCACATGCAAAATTCCATCTTCATCATTGGATTTTGTGATAAAATCAGCAGCATTTTTTACTGCTTCTTGGGCATTTTCCATAGCAATCCCAAGACCTGCATATTCAATCATAGAAATATCATTAAAACCATCCCCACAACAAATCATATCTTTAGCAGTCATACCCAGACTCGCCAATAATTTAGACAAAGAGTGTGCTTTGTCGATTCCTTGAGGAACTATCTCTAAAAAGTAAGGTTCTGAACGGTAAACACTTAATAATTTATGAAATTTTTTCCGCAGTCTCTCTTCTACTTTTGCAAGATAAGAACCCTCGGCGGTCAAAAGGCATTTATTTACCGGAAATTTCACGTAGTCTTTAAAACTCTCCACTTCCAAAATAGGAACCTTGCAAATCTCCTTTTCTTTTAACATATAGGCATCAACAGGGGTGCCTGCTATAATCTTATCCTCCGTATAGGTAATAATTCCCACCTTATTTTCAATAGCCGCATCATAAATTTCCGGAATTGTCTTTTGGGGAAGAGTCTTTTGATAAATCACTTTTTGACTTCTGCAATCTAAAATTCTTGCACCATTAAAAGCTAATGTATAACCACCGTAGATTTCTAATTTTAATTCCTTTGCAAGAGGTAAAACCCCCGGTGTGGGTCTCCCACTGGCAAGAACTACCTTGCATCCTCGTTTTTGTACCTCTATCAAAGCTTCTTTTGTAGATTTACTTATCTCTTTTTTAGAATTGGTTAAAGTACCGTCCAAATCTAAAACAATCATCTTATAGTCCATATCTTTACTCCAGATTTTTTCTTTCATGGTATTCTAATTCTGAATTTTTTTCAACCGAATTTTTATCTTTCACACTTTGCTTGTCTAAAGTGCATTCTTATGATACCATACAGTGTAGTATATATAAACAAAATGAAAATTTATTGAAATGAGGGAATAATCATGGCAGGTTCTACATTTGGAAATATATTTAGAATTTCTACCTGGGGCGAGTCGCACGGTTTCGGTATCGGAGTTGTAATCGACGGATGCCCGGCAGGACTTTCTTTAAATGAGGAAGATATACAAAAACATTTAGATAGGAGGAAACCCGGACAAAGCACCTTTACTACCCCTCGTAAGGAATCGGATAAAGTTGAAATTTTATCAGGTGTTTTTGAAGGAAAAACTACCGGAACTTCAATTTCTCTATTAATCCGTAATGAGACACAGAGACCTTATGATTACAGCGAAATCAAGGAATACTATCGCCCCGGACATGCCGATTTTACCTATAATGGCAAATATGGATTTCGCGATTATAGAGGTGGGGGACGCTCTTCCGGCAGAGAAACCTCTGCCCGTGTTGCTGCGGGAGCCATTGCAATTAAGATTTTAGAAAGTTTAGGAATCACGTTTCAGACTTATACAAGGCAGATTGGTCCGGTTGCCATCGATGATTTTTCCTGGGAAGAAGTTTCTAAAAATCCCTTGTGCATGCCTGATAAGGCTGCTGCTAAAAGAGCTTCTGACTATCTGAACAGGTGCATGGAAGAGAAAAATTCCAGCGGTGGACAAATAGAATGTCGTGTCAGCAACCTTCCCATAGGTCTTGGGGCACCCGTTTTTGAAAAATTGGATGCAAATCTGGGTAAGGCAATCTTTTCTATCGGTGCTGTAAAAGCTGTAGAAATCGGAGCCGGAATGGATGTCATTACAGCAACAGGTCTTACTAATAATGATGATTTTTATCTCAAGGAAGAAAAAGCTTTCAAGATTACTAACAATGCCGGTGGAATTTTAGGCGGAATCAGTGACGGCAGTCCCCTTATTCTTCGAGCTGCCATAAAGCCTACCGCTTCTATCGCAGCCAGACAGCATACCTTTAATAAAGACGGTCAGGAACTTGATATTCATATCACGGGGCGCCATGACCCTATTATCGTACCAAGAGCGGTAGTTGTTGTAGAGGCTATGACTGCTTTGGTCTTAGTTGATGCCCTCTTAGAAAATATGACTTGTAAAATGGATAATATCTATAAAATATATAAAGATAAATCATCCCCCATGCCGGAAGGTATATTTCGAGAATAGTAAGGATTGATAAAATTTTATTGACTATTCGATTTTAATTTTTTTATTTATAAAAAAGCGACTCTACTCTTACTAAAAGGTAAGAATATAGCCGCTTTTTGTATGAAAATTATTGTTCTTCTTCCAATTTTAATATCATAATGCAGTTTGGCTGATCAATTTGAATCGGTTTTGCATTTTGCACTAAAAGTTTTTTTTCATAATCCACCGTAAAGGTCGTAATAGCGTTAGACTCATTGTTTACAACTGCAATATGACGTCCATCAGGGAAAATTACCATATCCTTAGGATATTCTCCGCTGATAGGTAAGGCAAATTCCTTGGTCAAAAGTCCTGTTTTTTCATCTATGGAAAACATGGCAACTGTATCATCTCCTGCAGTAGATGAAAACAGGTATTTCCCATCAGGTGATAAACGAATAGCGCTTGCAGCATCATGAGTTGGATCTTCTTCATCAGACAGGGTATCTATCTCCTGTAACAATTCAAATTCCGTCTGATCTCCCAAATCCTTGTAAGAATAAACACCTATGGTATTAGATAACTGGAAAATAACATAGGCAAATCTTCCATCTGCACTAAAACGAATCCAACGTGGTCCGGAATTTCTTTCACAGCGCACAATATCTACAACTTCAAGTTTTTTCTTTCTCTCATTCATTTTGTAGACTTTTATCTGGTCAATGCCATTGTCTACGGCACATAAATATTTGTTATCCGGTGTGGGACGTACACAGCAGACATGAGGTCTAAAATTTCTTTCAGCTACTGTACCCGTTCCCTTATGGAAAACACCGTCAATAATGCTTCCCAGTCTTCCGTCTGCATGAGTATGAATCACAGTAACCTTTCCATCATGGTAACCTGCAACATATAAATGCTTTCCATCATAATCTGTTGATAAGAAACACCCTCTCATACCATCGATATCCACCTGATTAATAGGTTCCAAATTTCCATCCGGTAAAATCTTAAAAACTTCTACCCCTTCATCCGCAATAGAATACAAATATTTGCCATTTTTTGATTTGGCAACATGTGAGGAATTATTGACCGGAACTACCGTTTTAAAGGTCAATGTCCCTTTTTCTATATCTACATCATATACATATATTCCTATGCTCTTTCCATTTGTATAAGTCCCTACATAGGCTACATACTTATCTTTTTTCATAGAAACCTCCAACCTTGTTCATAGCAGTGCTATTTATTTTATGTCTATATTGTTGATATTTTATCATATTTTCCCTTATATCACAATAAAATCATTGACACATTATCCCTCCCTTGTATAATCAAATACATAAGTATTTAAAACCATAGTGGCTACAGAAGATAAAGTCTGGGCTTACTATGGTTTTCTTAAGGACAATTTATTTTAGGGGGACATACACATGGCAAAAACATTTATAGATTTTGTAAATATTTCCAAATCCTACGACAATCAGCTTATCTTGGATGACTTTAATTTATCTGTAAAGGAAAATGAATTCCTTACACTTTTAGGTCCCAGTGGTTGTGGAAAAACAACCACACTTCGAATTTTAGGTGGATTTGAAAATCCGGATTTGGGAAAGGTTATCTTTGATGGAAAAGACATTACCCATCTTCCTCCCAATAAGAGGAATCTAAATACAGTTTTTCAAAAATATGCACTTTTCACTCACATGACCATAGCCGAAAATATTGCTTTTGGGCTTAAAATCAGCGGTAAGTCTCAAGCTTATATTGATGATAAAATTAAATATGCACTGAAATTGGTAAATTTAGATGGCTATGAAAACCGTCGTCCGGATTCCCTAAGCGGAGGACAACAACAGCGTATTGCTATTGCCCGTGCTATTGTAAATGAACCTAAAGTTCTACTCCTTGATGAGCCTTTGGGTGCTTTGGACTTAAAACTTCGCCAGGATATGTCCTACGAGTTGATTCGCCTAAAAAACGAACTTGGTATTACTTTTATTTATGTTACCCATGACCAGGAAGAAGCTCTTACCATGTCAGATACCATTGTGGTAATGAATCAGGGCTATATACAGCAAATGGGCTCTCCTGAAGATATTTATA
>DATCYL010000243.1:0-1916 GCA_036570305.1 Lachnospiraceae bacterium | reverse complement strand
TTCACAGGAGGAAGATACGCCTGCTGCAAGTATGGAAAATCAAATTGATGAAGAAACAAAATTGCAACGGCAGGATGAAATTATGCAACTGCAGCAAGAAATTGTCTTTGAACAAAATCAAAATCGCATAGGACAAAGACTTGAGGTTTTGATTGAAGGTAAGGTTGCTGATGAAAATGCCTATGTGGGAAGAACATATGGGGATGCACCCGGGGTGGATGGATTGATTTTTGTTCAAACATCTAAAGAGTTGATGTCAGGTGATTATGTCTGGGTTGAGGTTACCGGTGCTGCCGAATATGATTTGATAGGAGAGTTGGAAGATGAATTTACCGAATAAACTTACTGTTTTACGTGTTCTTATGATTCCTTTTTTTGTTTTGTTCCTGCTTTTGGGACATGGTAGAGGTTGGACACATTGGATAGCACTGTTGATTTTTGTTTTAGCCAGTCTTACAGATACCTTAGACGGTTATATTGCCAGACGAGATAATTTAATTACTAATTTTGGAAAGTTTATGGATCCTTTGGCGGATAAATTGTTGGTATGTTCCGCTCTTATCTGTTTCGTGGATTTACATAGAATTCCCGCCTGGGTTTGTATCGTTATTATAGCAAGAGAATTTATTATCAGCGGATTTCGCCTGATTGCTTCAGATAATGGAATTGTCATTGCTGCCAGTTGGTGGGGAAAAGCAAAAACAGTATCACAGATGATTATGATTATTTTATTAATTGCCAATTTAGGATTTAGATTCTTGGTGGCAGAGCAGGTTCTTATTTATCTTAGTACACTTTTGACCATTGTGTCTTTGCTTGACTATATTTGGAAAAACAAAAGTGTTGTACGTATGCAGGATTAGGAGTTAAACTATGCAAAAAATAGAGGAGGAGATTGTATCCCTTTTAAAGGCTGGAGGGATGACAGTCACTACTGCAGAATCTTGTACAGGAGGTGCCATTGCGGCAAGGATTGTGGATGTAGCAGGTGCCAGTGCTGTTTTTCATCAGGGATTTATTACTTATTCCAACGAGGCAAAAAGTAAGCTCTTAGGAGTGACCAAGGAAAGCCTGGATACTTATGGAGCGGTAAGTCCACAAACAGCAAAGGAGATGGCAGAGGGACTATTAAAAAAATCCTCGGCAGATTTTTCCCTTGCAGTAACAGGTATTGCCGGTCCTGATGGGGGAAGTAAAGAAAAACCGGTTGGTCTGGTTTATATTGCTTGTGCCTATAAGGATACTTGCCAAGTAGAAAAAAATATTTTTCAAGGCAATAGAGGACAGGTTAGAGAGCAGACAGTTCTTTCTGCTTTGGAGCTTTTAAAGAGATCTATTTTTGATGCAAAAGAGAAGATATAAATAGCGGTAGGAGCAATTTTAAAATATTATCTTACAATCTAAAATGGGAGTGTTGGTTATTCAGCCAACAACTCCCATTTTTCGTACAAGTCACTTAGTTGATTTTCAATTTCCTGCTTTCGTTCGTTTAATTTTATACAAGTTTCGACATCAGTAAAAACTTCTTCTAAAATTAATTGCCCGTCAATTTCCTCATTTTCTTTTTCCAGAGTCTCAATTTCTTTTTCTACTTTTTTTAAATCATTTTCTTTTTTTCTAAGGCGTGCCTGTTCTTCTTTTTGAGCTTTCCAATCCAATTTATTATCGCTTTCTGATGGGAATGTTGACGAATCAGTTGTAAAATCACTGTTTCCCAGGCTGTCATGTTTTTCTAAATAGTAGTCATAATTTCCGATATAATTGATAAAGGATTGATTTTCTAAATCCAAAATGCGTGTGGCTGTCTGATTGATAAAATAACGGTCATGAGAGACATAGAGTACAGTTCCTTCATAGGAACGGATAGCATTTTCTAAAATTTCTCTGGAATAAATATCCAAGTGGTTGGTAGGTTC
>DATCYL010000242.1:0-2020 GCA_036570305.1 Lachnospiraceae bacterium | reverse complement strand
TTTTACCGCCTTTTAAACCTAATTTTTCAAATAAAACAATTCCCAATTGTTTGGGTGAATTGATATTAAACTCTTCCTCTGCCTGAGCATAGATTTCTTTTTCCAATTCTTCTATACGAATCGAAAGTTGTACGGAATAGTCTTTCAAACTTTCTCCATCAGTCAATATTCCGGCGGTTTCCATGTCATAGAGAGTAAATAGCAAAGGAAATTCTATATCTTCATAGAGGTAATACATTCCTTCTTTTTTGAGTTCCTCTGTAAGAATTACATCCGATTTTTGGCATACCAAAGCCTCAAAAGAAGTTGCCCAAATTGCCTCTTTTAATGAGCTCTTTAGTAGTTTTTCAAAATTCCCCTTGCCCATCAGTTCTTCTTTAGATGGGAGGGACAGCTGCAAATATTCAGAAGCCAAGTCTTCATAGCTATAATGCGATTTTAGGGGGTTTAGTAAGTAGGCTTTTAAATGAATATCCGAGAATTGACGCCCTACATTAGAAAATCCCAAATTCAAATAGGCTTTTACATCCATCATACTGAATCGGTAACCAAACTTTTGCAAATCTTCCAAAGACTCTTGAACTTTTTCCAAAGACAGGTCTTCTCCTATTAACAAAAAGACATCCCTCTTATCTTCTCTATCTCCAAAAGAAATGGCTACTCCATAGACCTTGCTGTCTCCTAAAACGGCTATCCCGATGTTTTCTGTATTCCCTGCCAAAAAAGATTCTTTCTCTGATTTAACAAATTCCTGTAAATCTTTTTCTGTGGTAATTTGAATTACCTCTTTTTTTAACTCCTTTACAGAATTGGATTCAAATTTTGATAAGAAATTTCTAAACTCCAGTCGTTTAAAGATTTCATAAGCTTCTTCGGTGTAAAGATTTTCTAACTTTGCCTGCTCTAGCGACAAATTTATGTCCACATCAAGGCAGATTTTTGCCAATTCTTTACTTAAGCAGGCTAAATCATATTGTTCCTTCATAGCATTTTGAGCCTTTTGCGGTTTTATTTCTTCCACATGCTCATAAGCATTTTCAATAGATTTAAATTCCTTAATAATTTTAATAGCTGTTTTTTCACCAACGCCCGGAAGTCCCGGTATATTATCGGAAGAATCTCCCATAAGTGCCTTTACATCTATAAATTCTATAGGGCTTACCTGGTATAATTCTTCCACATCCGCAGCATAATAATTTTCTATTGTAGTTTTACCACCCTTAGTTTTGGGAATACGAATTAGAATCTCTTCTCTTGCAAGCTGCAATAAATCCCTATCTCCGGATAAAACAGTTACCTGCAATCCCATCTTTTCGGACTTCATAGCAATCGTTCCCAGTAAATCATCCGCCTCAAATCCCTCTTTCATCAAAAGAGGAATGCCCATCTTGGTAAGAACCTCTTTAATAAGCGGAACCTGTTCTTTAAATTCGCTAGGAGCACTTTTTCTGGTTCCTTTATAATCTTTATACATTTCATGCCTAAAAGTTGGCGTAGGTAAGTCAAATGCGACAGCTAAATACTGAGGCTTTTCTTCTTCCAATACACTAAACATAATATTCAAAAATCCATAAACTGCATTAGTATGCAAGCCCTCATGATTCGTTAAATCGGGAATTCCGTAAAAAGCTCTATTGAGCATACTGTGCCCGTCAATCAATAATATTTTTTCTTTCATTCTTATTTCTCCATTTTCTTTTATTGAAAAATCAACCAATCAATTACCTTTAACAGAAACTTTTGTAATAAAGAAAAAGATGACTTCAATAATAAAATATCAAAAAGACTAATATAACCTAGGAGCGTAATAACAAAAAAAGATATTTTTTTTCTCTTTACTTTTTGAATGTAAGCTCTTTTTTGCTGCATATCCGCTTGCAGCATATCTCCGATATTATAAGTGTGATCTGCACCCTCTTCTATGTATCCCATAGCTACACGAATCGTATAATAAGTTTCTAACTCATCATAGCAGGATTTACATCTTTTCACATGATTTAAAAAATCTTCCACTTCCCCC
>DATCYL010000241.1:0-6815 GCA_036570305.1 Lachnospiraceae bacterium | reverse complement strand
AAGCCAAGGTCTTTGATAGGACAGCAGATGCGATTATTTTTTATACAGGGAAAAAAGAGGATATTATACAGGCGATTTTAGACTTTCATCCGGAGGATGAAAAGTTACAGGTTCTGCTCCCTGAGCATTCGGCAAGAGAATTGGGAGCTCTTTACCAAGAGAAATTGATTTTTCAAGTACTATCTTACTATGGAAGAAAGTTATTTTTGCCGGCACCTTTAAATATGCTCTACACAGGTTTTAAGGCAGTAAAGTATCTGTTGGCAGGACTAAAATGCCTTTGGAGGAGACGGCTGGAAGTTCCGGTTTTAGATGGCGTGGCTATCGGGGTTTCGCTTTTTAGAGGGGATTTTGCTACGGCAGGGTCTGTCATGTTTCTTTTAGGTATCGGGGAAACCTTGGAAGAGTGGACACACAAAAAATCGGTCGATGATTTGGCTCGCAGCATGTCTTTAAATGTAGAAAAAGCATGGGTAAAGACAGGGGAGAGCGAGACTTTTCTTCCTATTACAGAGATTAAAGAAAATGATGAAATTATTGTGCGTATGGGCAACTTGTTACCGCTGGACGGACGAGTAGTTGCCGGGGAGGCGATGTTAAATCAGGCCTCTCTTACAGGGGAGTCAGAACCCGTAAAAAAAGAGGCGGGAGCCTATGTTTATGCGGGTACGGTGGTAGAAGAGGGAGAGCTGATCATTCAGGTGAAAAAAATCTCGGGTGCAACCAGATTTGAAAAAATCGTATCTATGATTGAGGATTCGGAAAAGTTAAAGTCTTCCTTAGAAGGGAAAGCGGAACATATTGCGGATTCTTTAGTGCCGTACACATTTGCGGGAACTTTTCTTACTTATTTTTTGACAAGGAATGTAACACGTGCCCTATCTGTTCTTATGGTAGATTTTTCCTGTGCTTTGAAACTGGCAATGCCGATTGCGGTTTTGTCGGCAATGAGGGAGGCAGGCAGTCAAAATATTACAGTAAAGGGTGGCAAATTTTTAGAGGCAGTAGCTGAGGCAGAGACCATTGTCTTTGATAAGACAGGCACCCTTACCAAGGCAGAGCCCACTGTAGCGGAAATTATTGCTTTTGGAAATCATAAAGAAGAGGATATGCTTAGGATTGCTGCCTGCCTGGAAGAGCATTTTCCGCATTCTATGGCAAATGCTGTGGTGGAAGAAGCTAAAAAAAGACATTTATCTCATGAGGAAATGCACTCTAAGGTGGAGTATGTAGTGGCGCACGGGATTTCCTCCAAGATAGATGGAAAAAAGGTAGTGATAGGCAGTGCTCATTTCGTTTTTGAGGATGAAGGCTGTAGTATACCTTTAGGAGAAGAAGAAAAGTATTCTCAGCTAAAAGAAGAGTATTCTCACTTATTTTTGGCAATCCAAAATGAACTAAGTGCGGTGATTTGTATAGAAGACCCCTTAAGAGAAGAGGCGGGGGATGTTATTTCTGCCCTAAGAGAACATGGTTTTAAAAATATAGTGATGATGACCGGAGACAGTGAGAGAACGGCTAGGGCGATTGCCAAGAGAGTGGGTGTCGATAAGTATTTTTCAGAGGTTTTGCCGGAAGATAAGGCTGCCTTTATAGAAAAGGAAAAATCTATGGGGCGAAAAGTAGTTATGATAGGGGACGGTATCAATGATTCGCCGGCTCTTTCAGCAGCGGATGCAGGTATTGCAGTAAGTGAGGGAGCACAGTTGGCAAGAGAAATTGCGGATATTACCATTTCCTCAGAGAATTTATATCAGTTGCTTGCTCTAAAACAGATAAGCCAAGGTTTAATGCAAAGGATTAAGAGGAATTATCGCATGGTAATAGGGATTAATACAGGGCTCATTCTACTGGGAGTGGCAGGGCTTATTATGCCGACAACCTCCGCTCTTATGCATAATATGTCTACTTTGGCAATAAGTATGGCAAGTATGAAAAATCTTTTGGAAGAAAATAAAAAAACTGAGTAAAATACTCGGGATTAATAAGAAAAATTATCAATAAGATGAGTTCTTCTTGACTCATCTTATTTTTTTTGCTATTGTTAGCGTAAGCTAACTGTTAGTAAAAACTAACTTTAAAGAGTTAAACCTTACTTAGGATTGCTAAGGATAGGATAAGTAAGAGTTCGACATGCAGTATGTTTATAAAATATTAGACCGGAGGTAAACTATGAGTGTAGTTATTATAGGTGGCCATGAAAGAATGGAAACACAGTACAAAGATATTTGTAAAAAATATAAATGCAAGGCAAAAGTATTTACCAAGATGAAAACAGACCTAAAGAGTAAGATAGGATGTCCGGACTTAATGATTTTATTCACATCGACGGCATCCCACAAGATGGTACATTGTGCGGTGGCGGAATCCGAAAGAAATAAAGCGATTTTGGAGCGTTGTCACAGTAGTAGTGCCAGTGCCTTAATAGGTATTTTGGAACAATATGTATAGGAGGTTTTCTCGATGTCAAAAGAAAAAATCCTGGCTTATTTTTCCGCAAATCCCATGTCTTGCAGACAAAATTTACATCTAGTGATGCAGATAGGTCCCATGTTAAAAGGGCAGAAAAAATCCTGTATTATAGTGATGGACAAAAAAATGTCATCAAGGATTAAAAGGGAATTGCAGGGGACGGGTATTTACTGGCTTAGATTGCACGAAAAGGGAGAAAAAGATATTGTTTTCCTCTATCGACGCCAGGTTTTAGCAAATCATCTAAAAAGTCCTAAAGTTCGACTTTTTTTAAGAGAGTATGGATATGGTGGAGAGGACTTTTGGGATGATATAGCTCTGTTAAAGGCAAGGGTAAAATGTTTCTATGACAGGGATAAAACATTTCCACATGAAATCGGAGCATTCTTAGGTTATCCTATAGAAGATGTCCGAGGCTTTATTGAAAATGAAGGGAAAAATTGTTTGTGCTGTGGGTATTGGAAAGTTTATTCTGATATCCAAAAAGCAAGGGAAATTTTTCAGAGTTTTGATAAGGCTAAGGAAGATGCGATGAGGGAATTGATGGAAGGCAAAAAAATATGCGAAATCGCAGGATAGGAGAATTAAGATGGACAAAGTACAAATCGTTTATTGGAGTGCAACCGGAAATACTGAAGAAATGGCAAATGCAATCGCAGAAGGTGTCAAAGAAGCGGGAGCTGTTGCAGAAGTAATCAGTGTAGAATCAGCAGATAAAGAGGCATTGCTTGCAGCAAATGCATTTGCTCTGGGTTGCCCGGCTATGGGAGCTGAAGAGTTGGAAGAGGGAGATATGGAACCTTTTGTGGCAAGTATAGAAGGTGGTATTTCCGGAAAACAAATTCTTTTGTTTGGTTCTTATGACTGGGGCGATGGAGAATGGATGCGTCTTTGGGTGGAGAGAATGCAAAATGCAGGAGCAAGCATCATAGGGGGAGAGGGGATTATTGCCAATAATGAACCCGATGATGAGGCAAAAGAAGCTTGTAAAGAAGCCGGAAAGAAACTGGCTGGACTATAAAATTTGAACTCTAAAAAAGCTATTTCCAAAAGAGAGAAAATCTTTAAGGAGATAGCTTTTTTATATTGCTTTTTTCCTAATAATTAGGTATAGTTTATATTGAGGTCAGTTGTATTAAATCTAATACAATGGGAGCTTGTAGTGAAAAAAATATAGAAGAGAGGTTAAAATTATGGCAAACATTGATTTAACACAGTATGGTATCACAGGTACCACTGAAATCGTACACAATCCTTCCTACGAAGAGTTGTTCAAAGCAGAAACAGAAGCTTCTTTAGAGGGTTATGAAAAAGGACAGGAAACAGAGCTTGGAGCAGTAAATGTTATGACAGGTGTGTACACAGGTCGCTCTCCTAAAGATAAATATATCGTTATGGATGAAAACTCTAAGGATACTGTTTGGTGGACTTCCGATGAGTACAAAAATGATAATCACCCTGCATCTATCGAAGCTTGGAACGTTATCAAAGATATTGCTAAAAAAGAGCTTTCTAACAAAAAATTATATGTTGTAGATGCTTTCTGTGGAGCAAACGAAGATACAAGAATGTCTGTTCGTTTTATCGTGGAAGTAGCTTGGCAGGCACACTTTGTAACAAATATGTTCATTAAGCCGTCTGCTGAAGAATTAGAAAAATTTGAGCCGGACTTTATCGTTTACAATGCTTCTAAAGCAAAGGTAGAAAACTATAAAGAGCTTGGATTAAACTCTGAGACAGCTGTTATGTTTAACATTACCAGCAAAGAACAGGTAATCGTAAATACATGGTACGGCGGAGAAATGAAAAAAGGTATGTTCTCTATGATGAACTATTACCTTCCATTAAAAGGTATTGCTTCTATGCACTGTTCAGCAAACACAGATATGAATGGAGAAAACACAGCAGTATTCTTCGGTTTATCAGGAACAGGAAAGACAACACTTTCTACAGATCCTAAGAGACTTCTTATCGGTGATGATGAGCATGGATGGGATGATAACGGAGTATTCAACTATGAAGGCGGATGCTACGCTAAGGTTATCAACCTTGACAAAGAGTCTGAGCCGGACATCTATGCTGCAATCAAAAGAGATGCTCTTTTGGAAAACGTTACTGTTTCAGCAGATGGAAAGATTGACTTTGATGATAAGAGTGTTACAGAAAATACTCGTGTTTCTTACCCTATCGACCATATTGAAAAAATCGTAAAACCGATTTCTCATGGACCGGCAGCAGAGCACGTTATTTTCCTTTCAGCAGACGCTTTTGGTGTATTACCTCCAGTATCTATTTTGACACCGGAGCAGACACAGTACTATTTCTTAAGCGGATTTACAGCAAAACTTGCTGGAACTGAAAGAGGAATTACAGAGCCTACACCAACTTTCTCTGCTTGTTTCGGACAGGCATTCTTAGAGCTTCATCCTACAAAATATGCTCAGGAACTTGTTAAGAGAATGGAAAAGAGTGGAGCAAAAGCTTATCTTGTAAATACAGGATGGAATGGAACAGGCAAACGTATCTCTATTAAAGATACTCGTGGAATCATTGACGGAATCTTAAGCGGTGCTATTAAAAATGCTCCAACTAAGAAACTTCCATACTTTGATTTTGAAATCCCAACAGAATTAGAGGGTGTTGCTACAGAGATTTTAGATCCACGCGATACTTATGCAGATGCTGCTGAGTGGGAAGTGAAAGCAAAAGATCTTGCTGAGCGTTTCATCAAAAACTTCAAAAAATATGAAGGAAACGAAGATGGAAAAGCTTTAGTTGCAGCAGGACCACAGCTATAATCAGAATTGTAATATGATACTACTCTTGATTAGTAAGAGAAGTTAGAAATTTTGTTTTTAATACTAAAGGTGGCATAATCAGTAATATTACTGATTATGCCACCTTTTATGTAGTGTGTCGCTGGGAGTAGCATAACAAAAAAAGAACAGGTAGGAAAACCTGTTCTTAAAAATTATTCTACACTCAAGTGTTTTTTAATAGCCTCAAAAGATTCCGGGCTGATGACGTGTTCCATACGGCAGGCATCATCTGTTGCAATTTCCGGATCTACACCAATACTAATCAGCCAATCAGAAATAAAGGTATGGCGTTCATAGATCATTTTAGCTATTTTCATACCGCTCTTTGTCAGGGTAATAAATCCGGCATCACTAACTTCGATATATTCTTTTTCTCTTAAATGCTTCATGGCAACACTTACACTGGCTTTTGAAAAATCCAGTTCTGTGGCGATGTCAATGGAGCGTACGACAGGAAGTCTTTTACTGAGGATAAGAATTGTTTCTAAATAATTTTCCGACGATTCGTTTGTTGTTGGTCTCATATTCGTACCCCTCTTTAGTTTTATTTATAAAATACATCTTATTATCTAAAATAGTATATTACATGAAACTATTGTATCACATATAAAAAAGAAACACAATGAATAAAGGTGGGATGAGGCAGTGTGTTTGTTCAAGCTTTTATGGATTTTACAGGGGAAATTCGTTGACAATCCTAAAAAGTTAGAGTATACTAACGTTGTCTAATTAGAAATATTATCAATAATGAAAGTAGGTGTTGTAAGTGCCTTTATCTATGGCAAAGCTAGGCGAGGACGTAGTGATTTCTCGCATAGGTGGAAAGGACGAAATCAAGAGATTTCTTGAAACACTAGGTTTTGTTGTTGGAAGTGTAGTGTCTGTTGTCAATGAGCAAAGCGGTAATCTTATCGTAAATGTTAAGGGAGCCAGAGTGGCTATTAGCAGGGAAATGGCAAATAAGATTTACATTTAATCCGACATTAAAATAAATTACATAAGGAGGGACTATGAAAACATTGAAAGATGCCAAAATTGGCAGCACAGTGAAAGTAGTTAAACTGCATGGAGAAGGTGCGGTAAAGAGACGTATTATGGATATGGGAATTACCAAAGGCGTGGAGGTTTATGTTCGCAAGGTAGCACCCCTTGGAGACCCTGTAGAAGTAACAGTAAGAGGATACGAATTATCATTGAGAAAAGCAGATGCCCAGATGGTGGAAATCGAGGGATAATCTGTTTTTTTAACCGTCTATGGTTAGTTGCAGATGATTAAAGTTGCCGTAGGCATTCGAAAGTATTGTTTTTGTTACAGGAATTTGTAGAAACGAATGAAAATTGAAATCCAGGAGGAAAAGAAATGTCAGTAAAAATTGCACTTGCCGGAAATCCTAACAGCGGTAAGACTACTCTTTTTAATGCCCTGACCGGAGCGAATCAATATGTAGGAAACTGGCCGGGTGTTACAGTAGAGAAAAAGGAAGGAAAACTAAAGGGACATAAGGATGTGATTATTGCCGATTT
>DATCYL010000240.1:0-2532 GCA_036570305.1 Lachnospiraceae bacterium | reverse complement strand
AATTTATAATAGAAAATCTATTGTCAGTGTGTACAGAGACGAAAAAGAAATATTTATAGGGGAAGTTAGGGAACAAACAAAAGACCTGCGTGGAAATAAGAAAGTCCAGTGCGTAGGTCTTTTATCATATCTGGCCGATAGCATTCAGCCTCAGATGGAATACCATGACCATACGCCTTATCAACTACTTTCTAAATTTCTTAAAATCCATAATGAACAGGTGGATGAAAAGAAAAAGATAATGCTTGGAAGAGTAACGGTGACTGATCCAAATAATTCACTATATCGTTTTACTAATTATGAAACTACGCTTGAAGTCATCATGACAAAAATGGTAGATAAACTGGGTGGTTATTTGAAGTTAAGAAGGGAGGGAGAGCATCTATATCTTGATTATCTAAGACTTGAAGAAATGGGGAAAGCTACAGAGCAGTCTATTGTATTTGGGGTAAATCTTCTTGATTATACGGAAGATTTATCTGCTGAGGATATTACTACAGCGATTATACCTCTTGGAAAAGAAATAGATGGAGAAGAAAAAGATGTTCTTAAAAAATATACAGATATTACATCAGTAAACAGTGGGAAAAACTATCTTGTTTCCAAAGAGGCAAAGGATGAATTTGGATGGGTATGCAGAGTAGTAAGGTGGAACGATGTAACAGTTCCTGCAAATCTTTTAAGAAAAGGAGCTAAGTGGCTAAAAGATAATCAATTTGAGATGGTGGAACTAAACCTTTCAGCAGTTGATTTGTCTGAATTTGCAATACCTATAGAAAGTATTGACTGTGGAGATAGGGTAAGATGCACAGCTTATCCTTTTGGAATGGACAGAATATTCCCTGTGATGAAACAGACTATTTCACTACAAAATCCGGGAGAAATAAAGGTGGTTCTTGGAAGCAATCAAAGTAAAGGTTACATTCAAAGTTCAGCAGACGCTGTAAGGCAGCTAAAAGAAGAAGGCCTTGTAACAAGAAAAATTGACAATGAAAGAGTCCAAAGTGCCATAGATAATCTAAAGGCTCAGATGAATATATCTGAAGGTGGATATAAGCTGACAGAATATGATTCCTCCGGCAGATGGCTAAGAGATTTATATATGGATACACCAGATAAAAAAACTGCTACTAAGGTACTTCAAGTTAATATGAATGGTATTGGAGGAAGTCACAGCGGATATGAAGGCCCGTATGCTGTTGGTATGACGCTTGATGGGATGATTTATGGTAATAGAATCATGAGCCACTCTATTGATGCTGAAAAGTTGTCAGTGTCATATACATCACAGGTAGAAAAACAAATTCTTGATTCTAAGACGGAGGTAATATCTGATACAGACAGAAAATTAAAAAGCTACTACACCATAAATGAGGTTAATACAAGGCTATCAGCTACAGATAGAAAAATTGAAGCAAGCGTAGAAACCGTTAATCAAAGGCTGGAACAAAAGAATGGAAATTACTATGGTTCATATGAACCAAATTCATCACGAGCACCGACAAATAGCTGGAATTCAGACGGAGTTAGAAAAAGTCATGTAGGAGATTTTTTCTATGATACCACTACCGGCTATGCTTATAGATATATTATGAAAAAGCAGGGACTTGAACTAAGGTTTAATGCAAGTTCCAGGACAGAAAGTGAGCGTTATGATTGGGTAGAAATCTTCTATGAACTTGGTGGAAAAATCTATGCAATGCCAAGGTGTGGTGGAACAAGTATATCAGGTCAAATCGTATTTATTCCGTCCGATAAATTTTGGCTTTACTGGAGATGTGATGGTTCAGGGCATGATTATTATGGATTTAAGATTGACTACATTAAAAAAGCGGATTCTTATCAGGAAATGGTAGGAAGTGCATCGGATCTTCCAACTGATGCAGGAGATACCATCAATCTTTCTGAAGGCAATTATCCTGAATCAGAACACTTGCCATACAAAGATGGTACGAGAACGCTTTGGAAATATTCATCCTCTGAGAGTATCAGTTCCTCTTTATCTTTTGACTGGGTGAGAGTAAAGGATAAGGATATACAAGTTGCTAAAGAAAAAGCAGAAACAGCAATATCAAAGATATCTGTAGTAGAAGGCTCTATTTCATCAATGGTTAAAAAGGGTGAGTTTGGAACCTTTATGAGACAAAACTATAATAGCTTTTTACTTGGCTTTAATAGTGCGAGTAGCTATGTGCAGATAACTGCAGGAGAAATTGGCTTATATAACGGTGCGATTGATTCTGACCACAAAAGAGCCGTTTTTGATGAAAATGGAAACCATTTTTATCGTGATGGAAAGTATATCGGGAAAATCGGTACAAACGTATGGAGTGGTAATAGTTCACATAAAGGGCTGGTATTTGACCTTGACAGCGAAGGAAAGTATATGGCTTTTTCACAGGAAGAATCATCGGGTGCAGGAAGTTATACAACTATGCTTTGTTTTTCCAGGGCAAATAGTATCTATGGCCAGTATGGGATTCATCTTGGATGTAATTTATATGCTCATGGTTTTAAGATTATTGATCCACA
>DATCYL010000239.1:0-2622 GCA_036570305.1 Lachnospiraceae bacterium | reverse complement strand
GCGAGGTAGGTTTAATTGCAGTTCCTACGACCAGTGGAACCGGATCAGAAGTTACCTCTTTTGCAGTGGTAAATGATACGGATGCGCAAATAAAATATCCATTAGTATCAGAATCCTTAACACCGGATATTGCAATTTTAGATGCGGAGCTCGTCAAGAGCGTTCCACCGTCTATTACGGCAGACACAGGAATGGACGTACTAACGCATGCTTTGGAGGCTTATGTCAGTACCAATCATAATGATTTTTCGCATGCCATGTCCGAAAAAGCAATAGAATTGTGTGGTGTCTTTTTATTACGTGCGTATTTAGATGGAAATGATACTCATGCAAGAGAAAAAATGCATGTGGCTTCCTGTCTGGCGGGTATTGCCTTTAATTCAGCATCTTTGGGGTTAAACCATGGAATGGCTCATCAGTTGGGGGCTCAGTTTCATATTCCACATGGACGAGCAAATGCTATGTTAATGCCATTTATTATTGAATTTAATGCAGGTTTGCATAAGTCCAGTAAAAGTCAGAAAGAATATCATCCTTGTGTAAAGTATTACTCCAGGGTGGCACATATTTTAGGTTTATCAAGTTATAATAAAGTGATGAGTGTACGTTCATTGGTAAGCTGGGTAGAGTTCATGTTAAAAGAAATGAATATTCCTACAAGAATTTCTCAGATGGGAACAATTACTATTGATGAGTATATGAGCAAAGTAGATGTTATGGCGGAGGCAGCTCTTGCTGATGCATGTACGGCTACAAATCCAAGACCTGTTGATAAGGAAGCAGTCATGAAAATTTATCAGCAATTGTGGTAAAGTATAGTAAAAGATATATAAAAAGTCCGACTTCTTTGCAAGTCGGACTTTTTTGTGAAAAGAAAACTCCCGGATAGTCCGAGAGTTTTGCGTTTATATTAACTTTTTCCATTGGCAACAACAGGAGTAGGACGTCTGCTGTCAAACACACTGCCAACATCAAACATATTTTGTGTGACGCTGGTTTGTCCGTTTAAAGCCTTATAGAGCATATATCCATCCAAATTGATTCGTCCTTGTCTTACATAATTATCACGAATTTGTAACCAGTAAGGGGTGGATCCGTCTACATTACAGAAGAAATTGTAACCGACACTTTTATAGTAATTAAATGCTGCATTGTCTGCTGCATAGTCATGCCAATCGCCAATGTCATTTCCATGGGCAAAAATAATGGTATCTACCGGACCTACTATATTGGCTACTGTATTCATCCATTTTTCATTGTCAGTCTGCAAAGTTTCCACAGACTTTCCGGTAACACTTAAGTGTCCCCATGTGTGACTGGCAAATTCCCAACCTTCAGATTTTAGGGCATCGGCAATCACTTTGGCATCGGCAATGTCTTTTTCATAGTCAAAATCAGGATGTTCATGCAACCATGCTCTTTGATCCGGTTGGAGATTTTGCTGTAAATGATAGTCGCTATCGGTTCGGTATCCGAATACACCATTATAGCCGGTAAGAGCAATTAAACCACGGGCTCCCTTATAGGCTCCATCAGGATGTGCTTTTAAAAAGTCATTTAAGCGGGGAACAACATCATAATTTCCGACACTGGTAGTTCCACTTCCATCGGTATAAAGACATTTTACATTGCCCTCATCATCTAAAACAAGCTTATCGGGATATCCTTCTGCTGCATAAGAGTGATAGTAACTTAAATCATCAAGTGATAAGACGACAGGTTTTTTTCCGGGGGGGAGCAAAAGATTGGTATTGGGGGTAAAGTGAACGATTCCGTTTTCATCTTTTGTTTCCACAACTAAATCCCTTAGACGAACAAATACATAACCTCGGTCATACATTTGTTGGGTAATTTTGTCAAATTCCTCCACGGTTGTCATCCATGCATTGAATCCGTCTACAGTACTTTGCGCCAGCTTACTGGTATCAAAGGTTCTTGCAGTATCATTAATCAGAGAATGATAAAAAATGTGAGGAACCTGGTTTACATCCGCCGGGACACAGGTAGCCTTTGTTGCATTATAAGAGGCTATTTTCTGGTTAATTTCCGTATCGTTGGCATAGTCGGGATAGGTCTGAAGCTTGGCAATAGCACCGTCATAATCGTATCCGGCAGCCATAAAATCAGCTTCGGCAATTAAATTTTCTTTTGTATTGCTATCGTTAGAAGGAGTCTCCGATTTATCATCAGCTTCTTTTTGGTTTGTTTGCTCCTTATCTTTTTTTTGTGAACTTGTAGCATTTGGCTTTAGCTGCTTAAGTTTTGGTTTTTTCATAAAAAAGAAAAGAAGAGCGAAAAGAGAGATAAGTAAAAGAATAAAAATGGCAATACGCATCATTAACTTTCGCTTTCGTCTTCTTTGATTTCTTAATCTTCTTTCTCTGCTGGAAAGAGCAGAGGAATTCGTGGGACGATTGGTATCATTCATAATAAAAATTCCTTTCTTTGATAATTAGGTTTATTTTAGCATACATAAAATATTGCTTCAAGAAATGACAGGTATATTAAAAAAGAATTTAAAAAATAGAAAGAATCGTATAAAATAAAAGAAGAAAAAATGGGAGAATTTTATGAAGAAGAAAACGAAATTAAAAATTATATTTTTCTTGTGTTTGCCGGTTT